>JACPIQ010000045.1 GCA_016188005.1 Candidatus Rokuibacteriota bacterium
CCGCGGGTATCTCCAGGCCGATGCCTACGCGGGCTACGATGCTCTCTACGCCACCGGGCGCGTCATCGAGGTGGCCTGTTGGGCGCATGCCCGCCGCTACTTCTGGGACGCCAAGGCCTCGGACCCGGCGCGCGCGCTGCTGGCGCTCGGGTTCATCCAGCAGCTCTACGCGGTGGAGCGCGCGGTGAAGGGGGCCGACGCCGAGACCCGCCGCGCCCGGCGGGCGGAGCAGGCCATGCCCGTGCTGGACCGCATCCGAGGCTGGCTGGACGAGCAGGCCGATGTCGTGCTGCCCAAGAGCCCGATCGGCGAGGCCGTGGGCTACGCGGGGGCGCAGTGGACCGCGCTGACGCGGTACTGCAAGGATGGCGATCTCGCGATCGACAACAACGTCTCCGAACGCGCGATGAGGAAGGTGGTCACGGGCCGAAACAATTGGCTCTTCTGCGGCAGCGACGCCGGGGGCCACCGGGCCGCGATTCTCTACAGCCTGGTGGCCACGTGTAAGGCCCACGGGATCGATCCGTGGGCGTATCTGCGCGATGTGCTCGAGCGGATCTCCACGCACCCCAATCGCCGCCGCGCCGAGCTGCTGCCGCGGCACTGGAAGGCCGCCCAGATCGCGACCTAGCCGTAACCCGCCGCACCCCGGCCGGCTCAACCGCTGAGCCAGCCTGCGTCGTCACCGTCGCCTTTGCCCCCCCGTCCCACCCCGCCACCCTGGGGTGGGGTTCTCCGGACGGTTACGCGTCCAGGAGCGCCCGCACGCGCGCCGGGCACACCGCACCCGCTGCAGCGGCAGCCCCTCCGCCGGGCGCTGGGGCTGGCCCTCCACCAAGAGCGTGATCCAGACCAGGCGCCAGCCGTTGAACCAGACCCGAGCGCCCTCGCAGAACACGCAGTGCGCCGGTCGCGCCGGCCGCCCCCGCCCCGGCCCGATTGCCGCCACATACCCCTTGAAGTCGGACCACGCCAGCGCGATGCTCATGAGGCGCTCCTCCATGCCGCTGCCAAACGGGTCGAGGACGCACAGACGCCCCGGGTGTGGCAAGCACCCGGGGCGTCGCCCTGTCTGGAGGAGCCGAGTCTATCGCGTCAGCGGCTGAAGGACTACGCGGGCAGGAACGGTCAGATCACTGCAAGGCAGCGCGCGCGGCTACAGCTGTCGGGGTGGCGCACCTGCACGGGGCGGCCCAGGGCGTCGTAGGTCATCGTGGTCCACAGGGCGCCCTCCGTGATGAAGCGGGGGGCGGAGCGCTGAGCCACCAACCCGCGCGCGTCGAAGGTGGTTTCGCTCACGATGACCTGGCCGCCGGGCCCCTCGGCCTGCGTCATGTAGACGCGCCCGAGGCCATCGAAGTACTGGGCGCTCCAGAGCACCTCTGCTGTGCCATGCTGCTCGGTGCGGTAGGTCACGGTGCGGTAGGTCACGATGCGCTGGAGCGAGAGGTCGCCCAGGCTCTTGTAGAAGGTGCTCACCGAGCCATAGGTCGACCCCGTGTCGAAGGGCCCCGTCACCCGGGTGAGCCGGCCGAAGACGTCGTAGGTGGAGGTGGTGGTCTGGTCATTCGGGTCGGTGAGGCTCGTGCGCACCCCGAAGCGGGCGTCATGGGTGAAGGTCGTGGTGTGGCCGAGGCAGGTCGTGGCGGAGGCGGGATAGACCTGCCCGTCCTCGAAGGTGGTGGTCGTCGTGCAGCCGCGGGGGTCGGTGGTCGCAGTCCGGTTGCCGGAGGCGTCGTAGGCGTGGGTGACGACGGGATTGCCCGCGATGCCGCGGGCGCCGGCCAGCCGGGCCTCGTCGCGGGTGAGCAGGCCGCGGGCGCCCAGGCTGCCCCAGCCGAGGCCGTCATAGGACAGCCAGTGCTCGCGGAGCAGCGCCCCGGCGCCGTCGTGGAGCGCCACGCGGGTGGGGCGCATCAGCCAGGAGGCGGTGTCGACGGCCCAGTCGGTGCGTTCGTCGCGCTCGTCCCCGCTCACCGCGACATCCCCCAGGCTGACCGCACGGATGCGGTTGCCGTAGGCGTCGTACTCGAAGGTCATGGCCGTCTGCTTGGCGGTGGAGCCCCCCTCGTAGCTGTAGGCGTCGGTGCGGTCGAGCCGGACGAAGGTCACGCCGGGATAGGGATTCGTGGTGGACCACGTGCTCGACACCCGGGTGTAGAGGGCGCCCGACTGGCCCCGCGTCTCCGCCGCGTAGGGCCGGCCCTTCTTGAAGTCGTCCTGGTAGAACCAGGTGTCGGTGTAGTTGCCGAGCGCGTCGATCGCGCGCACTGCGCCGTGACCGCGGAACTCGGTGCCGTTGGGGCTCAGGCCGAGGTCGCGATAGTCGTATGCCATGGTCACGGTCCCGCCCCGCCCATCGGTGACCAGGCGCTGGCTGACGCGGTAGCGGTCGAGCGCGCTGAGGTAGGAGTGGCCAACCAGCGTTGAGAAGCCCCAGCCATCCGGGGCGGTGGCGCCGGTCCAGTCGGCGCACCCCACGGCCTGGTAGAATTCGTCCAGTCTCGCCATCTTGCAGGCCGAGAACAGTTGCCACATGCCGATGATGCTATTGCCCTCGGCATGCCCGAGCAGGGTCGAGAAGCCCCAGCCGTCGGGCGCGCTGCCAAGGCCGAACTCCACGCACGACGGCGGGCCGATGATATTGCCCCACTCGTCCCGCGGATACGTTGCAGAGGTGCAGGCGCGGTAGAGCGGCACCGTCTCCCAGTCCGCCGCGGAGAGGATGTGGCCCACCGAGACGGTGTAGCCGTACGGATCGGCGCTGAGGCTCGGCGCCCATCTCCCGCAATCAACCACGTAGCCGAGCTCGTCCGTCTGATAGGCCTCGCACGACGAATAGAGGGGCCGGGTCTGCACGTGCTCGTAGGTGAAGCTCACGCTGCCGCCGAGGCCATTGGAGGCCGTGCTCAGCCGCGCGTTGGTGTAGCTGAAGCTGGCCGGGGGCAGCGTGGAGGCATTGTCGCTGCCGACGACTATCACCGTGCGCAGGGTGAGGTCGCCCGGGGTGCCGTCGCCCCAGGTCCCGCTGGGGTCGCGGTCCGCCGAGTAGTCGTAAGCGAGCGCGTACCGGCGCACGAGGCTCGCGCCGACCCGCACCTCGATGGCGTCGAGGCGCTGGGTCTCGAAGAAGGCCATCCCCTGGGCGGCGCTGCTGTCGGTGTAGTCCCCCCGCGTGCCGCTCCGGACGAAGCGCACCTCGCGCGTGGCACCCACCGCGCCCCCACCCGAGTAGGCCCAGGTGATCAGGTCCGGGTACACGGCGCGGTCGTAGACGCGCGTGGTGCCGTACACCATTGCCGTCTGCTTGGCATGGGCATAGCGCACGGCGACGCCGCTGGCGGTCTTCACCTCGTCGAGGAAGTACTTGTAGACCACCGGGGTGACGAGATCGGGGCGGTAGGCATTGGCCCGGCTGTCGGCGTTGTAGCCGAAGCGGTGGACGGCGCCGTCCTTCGTGGTCAGCGTCCAGTAGTCCGTCCCGCCCGAGGTGTCGTACCTGAGCCGCACGAAGGTCTCGTCCTTGGTGCGGTAGAGCTTCTGGACGCTGTCCACCAGCACCAGGTCATGGGCGCGGCCGCCGTAGACCATCCGGAAGCTATCGTCCGCGGTGTTGCGCAGGATGAAGCCGCCGAGGTCGAGCGTCCAGCCCAGGCCCGGCCCCTGCCACTGGTCGGTCTGGGGCAGGTCGTCGACCGGGGTGCTGTTGTAGCGGAGGCGAATGACGGGGGCCACGCCCCCGGCCCCTGGGGGCACGGCGATGGCGATCTCGGAGGTGGCCCCGCCGGTGAAGAGGTCCGTCTGGAAGGATTCCAGCGAGAACGTCGCCGTGGGGGTGACGGCCCCGCTGGAGGCGCTTGCGGTCTGCACCTCGCCGCCTCCCCTGGGAGGCCTGGCGGGGGCTCTCGGGGGCGGATCGGCGGCTGCGGCGAGAAGGGCCGGCCTCTCGCCTGGCGGGGCGGGCGCCGATGCCGCGTCACGCTCCGCCGCCCCGGCGATCGGTGGGCCGAGCGCGGAGAAGATGAGGAGAAAACCTGACAGTGAGGGGGACATACCTGAGAACGCGCGCCGGATCGAGGAGGGAACGGGCAAAGGTGCCATGCGGCCTCCTTACCTATGGAGACGGATACTCATGATTCCGGATCTCCCAGCCACGGTCCTTACCTCGACCCGCAGGAACATGTCAAGCTATTTGTTGTCAAGAATCATGGGTGAGACGTGGAACCACGCGGGCGGCAGGGCGAGGCAGGGGATGGAGGGGCGCTGCGCCCTCGACTACAGCTCGGCTACAGCGGGATCTCGGTGATCGAGAAGATCGCCATCAGCATGGCGACCACGATGAAGCCCACCACGAGGCCCACCGCCAGGATGATGCTCGGCTCGAGCAGGCTGGTCAGCCGCTTGACCGTCCGTCGCACCTCGACGTCCAGGGTCTCTCCGAGCTTGAGCAGCATGTCCTCCAGCCGGCCGGTCTCCTCGCCCACGCGCACGAGATGGAGGGCCAGGGGCGGGAACACCCCCGTCTCGGTCATGGCGGCGGACAGGCCCGTGCCCCGCCGGACCTGGTCGCCCAGCCGGCCGACCGCGCGGCGCAGGACGCTGTTCGAGGCCGTGTCCTCGGCCGCGCCCAGCGCGGCGAGGATCGGCACCCCGCCCCTCAGGAGAGTGCCGAGGATGCGGGCGAACCGGGCCACCTCCGCCCTGAGAAGGATGCCGCCGGCCAGCGGCAGTCGCAGGGCGACGCGGTCCCACCACTTCCGTCCGGTCTCGGCGCTGAGCAGTGTCCACGCGCCGAGCAGCCCCGCGGCGCAGGCCAGCAGCACGCCCCACCAGTGGCGCTGGAGCGCCTCGCTGGTGACCAGCAGCGCCTCGGTGGGCAGCGGCACGGGCTGGCCGAGGTCGCGGAAGATCTCGGCGAACCGCGGCACGACGAAGGCCATGAGGAAGGCCACCGTGACGGCGCCCACCGCCATGAGCAGCGCGGGGTAGATGAGCGCCGAGGCGACGGTGTCCCGGAACTCCTGCGCTTCTTCCAGGACGCGCGCCAGGCGACTGAGCGTGGTCTCCAGCGCGCCGCTCTTCTCGCCGGCGCGGACCATGCTCACGTACAGGCGCGAGAAGGGACGCGGATGGTGCTTCGCCAGCGCCTCGCTGAGCGAGCTGCCCCCCTGGATGCTCCCGAGCAGGTCCTTGGTGATCGCGACGAGATGGGACCCGGAGGAAGTCGCCTGCAGGATGCCCAGCGCCCGGTCCACGGGAAGGCCCGCCTCGAGGAGGCTCGCGAGCTGCTGGGTGAAGCCGACGATCTCCTGGCGCGTGACCGCGTGACGCCCGAGGCGGAGTCGCGCGAAGGGGGAGATGTGCTCGGGGCCCTGCTCGGGGGCGACGTGCACCGGGAAGTAGGAGTCGCGCTGCAGCCGCTCCACCACGGCCCGGGCATCGGCGGCCTCCATGACCCCGGTGATCGCATGTCCGCTCCGATCGAGAGCCCGGTAGAGGAAGGTCGCCATGCCCGCCCTCAGCTCTCCTCCCGGCTCACCCGGACGACCTCCTCGACCGTGGTGATGCCGTCCCGGGCCTTGGCCCAGCCGTCCTCGGCCAGGGTGGTCATGCCCGCCTCCACGGCCTGGCGCCGGATCGCTCCGGCGGGCGTCTTCCTGAGGATGAGGCTCCGCACCTCCTCGGTGATCGCGAGCAGCTCGTAGATCCCTGTCCGGCCCCGGTAACCGGTGCCGCGACAGGCCTCGCACCCCCGGCCGCGCCACAGCTCGACGCCGCGGGTGTCGGTGTGCCCCAGCGCCAGCAGATCGGCCGGATCGGGGAGGTAGGCCTCGCGGCACTGCGCGCACACGCGGCGCACCAGCCGCTGGGCCAGCACGCCGGCGAGGACGGAAGAGATCAGGTAGGGCTCCGCGCCCATGTCCTCGAGGCGGGTCACGGCGCTCGGCGCGTCGTTGGTGTGCAGTGTCGAGAACACCAGGTGGCCCGTGAGGGCGGCCTGGATGGCGATGTCGGCCGTCTCCAGGTCGCGGATCTCTCCCACCATGATCACGTCCGGGTCCTGGCGCACGATGTGCCGCAACCCGTTGGCGAAGGTGAGGCCGATCTTCGGGCTCACGGGGATCTGGTTGACGCCCGTGAGCTGGTACTCCACCGGGTCCTCGATGGTGATGATCTTCTTGTCGGGCGCATTGATCTTGTCCAGCGCCGCGTAGAGGGTCGTGGTCTTGCCCGAGCCCGTGGGCCCCGTGACGAGCGTGATGCCGTGCGGCCGCCGGATGAGCCGCCCGAGGTCCTCGGCCATGGCGGCGGCGAGCCCGAGCCGCTCGAAGGGAAGGAAGACCGAGGAGCGGTCCAGCAGGCGCATGACGATGGACTCGCCGTGGACGGTGGGAATCGTCGAGACCCGGATGTCGATGCGGCGGCCCTGGGTCGTGACGCGGATGCGCCCGTCCTGCGGCAGTCGCCGCTCGGCGATGTTCATCTCCGCCATGAGCTTGATGCGGGAGGCCAGGGCCGCCTGGAGCCGGCGCGGCGGCGCCTCCTGATCGTAGAGCAGCCCGTCGATGCGGTAGCGCACGCGCAGCGCGCTCTCGAAGGGCTCGATGTGGATGTCGGAGGCATCGGCGTTCACCGCCTCCTCCAGCAGGAGATTGACCAGCCGGACCACGGGGGCTTCGAGCGCGAGGTCCCGCAGATAGGTCACGTCCTCCTCGAGCTCCCCGGCCGGGGAGGCGACGCCCGCGACGATCTGCTGCAGCGCGCTGGGCGGCGTGACGCCCCAGGTGCGCTCGATGGCGGCCAGGATCGCCTCCCCGGGCGCCACGCAGACGGTCAGCCGGGCTCCGAGCGCCTGGCGCAGGTCGTCCAGCAGGACCACGTTGGTGGGATCCGCCGTGGCGACGGTGACGCTGGCGCCATCCACCGCCACCGGGCAGACCGAGTACTGGCGCATGTACTTCGGGGAGAGCGCGTCGAGGACGGGCAGCGTGGAGGGGATCTCGTCGCCCGACAGGAAGGTCAGGCCGCGCTGCAGCGCGAGCGCGCGGGCGACGTCGTCCGCGCTCGCCCCGCCCAGGGCGACCAGCGCCTCGCCCAGCCGCTCGCCGCTCCGGCGCGCGCGGTCCAGCGCCGCCTCGAGGGCCTCGGGCGTAATCATGCGCGCCTCCAGGAGGATCTGGCCGAGCAGGCGGTGAGCCGGAGCGCTCATGGCGGGCATTCTAGCACCCGGGACCTGGCCGCCCGGTCGAGGGCGGTCAGCGCCCCAGGAGATCGGCGAGGTAGTCCTCCTCCGGGCCGGACGGCGCATCGCCTCGCAGTTCGGCGAGCTGGAGGCGCGCGACGGCGCGGCGGATTCGCGGATCCTCCGGCGCCAGCGTCGCGGCGCGCTCGAGGAAGGCGAGCGCCTCGGCCCGGCTGTGGAGCCGCTCCGCGGCGAGCCCGGCCAGGAGCAGGGCCTGTGCGCTGCGCGGCTCCCGCTGGATCGCCCTCCTGGCGAGGGACAGCGCATCGGCCGGCCGGCCGACGCTCAGCGATGTGGCGCTGGCCTGGAGCAGGGCGAGGGCATGGTCCGGCGAGAGCTCCAGGGCGCGGCCGAACCTGGCGAGCGCCTCCCCCGAGGAGCCTCGCCTCAGCAGCCCCAGGCCGAGCCCGTACCACGCGTCGGCCGTCGCCAGCTCGCGCTCCGCGGTGACCGGCGGGAACTCCGCGGTGCTGAAGCCTCGGACCAGCCGGAAATTCCGCTGGGTCGTGTCGACGTAGAGGGCGCGCGGCGCCGCGAACTCCAGCGGGAGCCGGTCGTCCGTGTTCAGTGGTCCATGACCGGGGAGCTTCTCCGCATCGGTCTCGCCGAGGGCGAAGTAGCCGAGGATGCCCGACCACACGGGCAGTCCGAGACGCTCGAAGTCACGCCGGAGCCCGGCGCTGGCCTCGTGGCGGGCCTTGACCCGGGCCAGGTCGATGCGGACCGGCTCCGCGGCCCCGAGCAGCAGGAAGTCGCCGCCGGACGTCTGCCAGATGCTGGTGGCCGGGAAGGCCGTGCGAAAGGTCCGGACCACCATCTTCAGATCGTCGGGCTCGAGGTTGTAGCCCTGGACCCACTGGAGCATGAGTCCCCCGGCTCGCAGGTGCTCGCGCGCGAGGCGAAAGAACTCCACGGAGAAGAGGGAGGCCAGGCCGCTGATCCAGGGATTCGAGGGCTCCGAGATGATGACGTCGTAGCGTTCGCGCGTGGTCAGGAGGAAGTTCCGCCCGTCGGCCACGGCCGTCCGGAGGCGCGGATCCTTCAGGACATCGCCGTGGAGGTGGGCGAAGAATCGGGAGGCCTCCACCACGCCCGGCTCGATCTCCACGACATCGACGCGCTCCACCGGGTGGCGGGCCACCGCGCCGGCGGTGATACCGCTGCCCAGGCCGATGATCAGCACCTGCCTCGGGTCGGGGTGGACCAGGAGGGGAAGATGGCCGGACATGATCTGGGTCGGCATGTCCCCTCCCGTCGAGGCATCCGTCTTGCCGTTCACCCGGAGGACGATGCGCTCTCCCATGCGGTGCACGGCCACGGTCGCACTGGGCCCGTCGCGGTAGTACAGCATCTCCTTGGACCGCATCGCCCGCCGCAACGCCGGGACCCCGCCCTCGCGGAGATAGCTCTTGCCGTAGATGGCGGGGCCGCTCGCCATCACCCCCTGATCCCAGGGCGGCAGGACGGACATCGCCAGCGCGACGGGCAGGGCGGTGGCGAGGGCGGCCCAGCGCCAGGCCCGGAGCGGGTAGGGAGGGTACGCGAGCAGTACGGCGGCCAGCAGCAGGTTGACCGCGACCCCGGCCTTCAGTGATCCGTGAACCCCGAGGAGAGGAACGAGCGCGAAGCCCCCCAGCATCGCCCCGGCGATGGCCCCGGCGGTGTTCGCCGCATAGACCCGACCGACGGCATGCCCCGCACGGCTGACCTCGCGCGCGGCCATTGCCACGGCACAGGGGAATGTCGCCCCGATGAACAGCGTCGAGGGGAGGAGCGCGGCCACGCTCACCACGACCTGGAGCAGCTGCACGAAGGCCGGCGAGTCAGACCAGGCGAGCCCGGCCAGGAATAGGGCCGGCATCTGCTCGAACAAGAGGACGGTCAGCGCAGTGGCCAGCCCTGTCCCGGCCTGGAGCACTCCGAACGAGGCCGCGGAGGCCGGCCGGCGTCCCCACAGCAGAGAGTAGAGCGCGCTGCCTCCTGCGATCCCGAGGAGGAAGGCGATGAGCATGGCCGTGAAGGCGTAGGTCGAGCTCCCGGTGACCAGGGACAGCGCGCGGGTCCACGCCACCTCGTAGACCATGGACACGGCCCCGGACACTCCCAGCGCCGCCAGGGCAAGCCAGGCGGGCGAGGGAGGATCAGTGGGCCAGTCGAGCTCGGCGCCGGGATCGGGCGGGCCCGCAGCCTCGAGCGCGCCGCCAGGGGCCTCGACCTTCACTCGGACCGCCCGGCTGTACGCGATTGCCAGGGCCCCCACGGCCAGGTTGGCAGCCGCCGCCACCCAGACGGACAGGCGATTCCCGGCCATGGGAATCAGCACGTAGCCGGCCAGCGCTACCCCGGCGAGCGCTCCGAAGGTGTTCAGAGCATAGAGGGCGCCGATCGTCCGGCCGAGACCCCCCGCGTCTCTGGCCAGCGCCTGGCTCAGCACGGGCAGCGTTCCCCCCATCAGCGTCGTCGGCACCAGGAGCAGCGCGAAGACGAGCAAGAACTGGATGAGGCTGAACGTAGCGTGGGAGGTACCCCACTCGCGCTGAAGTCCCAGGTACGCGGCGGAGGCTGCCCAGAGAAGACCGGGCAGCAGCGCGCAGTACAGGCCGATACCGACCTCGAGCCAGCCGTAGGCGCCGATCAGGTTGTCGATGCGGTGGGCGCGGCGCCCCAGCAGGAAGCTCCCGAGGCCGAGCCCCGCCATGAAGGCGGCCAGCACGGTGGTGATGGCGTACACCGTGTGTCCGAAGACGAGCGAGAGCAGACGGAGCCACACGACCTGGTAGACGAGGCCCGTGGCGCCCGACAGGAAGAAGCAGACCGCCACGATACCGAGGCCGGCCCACCCCATGGACTCAGGCTCCTCCTGCGTCGCCGCGAACGCCGGCATTATGCCCCATCATGGCGGGAGGCGCTGCGCGAAGGGGGGCCGAAAAAAAACCGCAGGCGCCAGGAGTTTCCGGCGCCTGCGGGCCCGAGCGGCCGCCACTCCCGGTGAGGCCTATCTCGTGCGGCAGCGCCTCAGCCCGAGAAGGCTCAGGGAGAGGAGGGCGGCGCCCAGCAGCACAACGGTCGCCGGCGCGGGAACGGGCGGCGTGACCGACTGCAGGGCGGCGATGAAGATCTGCTCGAAGCCGTTGTTCGAGTCGCCAAAGGCGAACCGGATCTGCATCACGGTATAGGGGTTGCTCGGGTCCTTGAGCTGGTTGTTGAGCTCGGGGGAAAAGAGGGCGAAGGCCGCCTCGTCGGCGCCGAGGTTATGGTTGACGGTGATGGCTCCCGGGGTGCTGCAGGGCACCTGGACGGCCGGGGGACCCGGCAGGAGGCATACCTGGCCGGCGGAGAAGGAGAACTCTCCGGGGTTCGCCGTGTTGAGGAAGTCCCCGCCGTTCATGTCGGTCAGCGGGTTGAACGCCCCGCCGGGTGGGCCGGTGTGGGCGCAGTCTCCGGTGAAGGCGAGAAAGCCGATCTGGGAGGCGTTGAACTCGTAGCACTTCGGGGTGGCAGTGCCGCCGGCCGGGTCAGTGTCGATCAGGGTCACGTAGCCCCAGCCGAAGATGTCCTGGGAGGTGTTGTTCTGGTTCTGGTTGAAGAAGAAGACCAGATCCGACCCCGCCAGGAAGGATTCCAGGGTGCTGATCTTGACATCCCAGGTCCCGGCCACATCGCCGGTGAACTCCCCGGTCCCGCCGGGATCCTTCGCCCCGACGAACTTGAAATCCGCGCCAGAGCCGGTGTAGTCGGCGCAGCCCGGTATGCCCCCGGTCTTGCTCTGGCAGATGGTGTCGTAGTTGATGCCTGACCCGGCGTTGATGGTCTCGTAGGCATCGTCCCCGTTGTTCTTGCCGAGCACGTCCTCGTTGTTCCTGCCGGCCGCCGGAAAGCTTCCGATCACCACGAAGTCCTTGATCTTTCCCGGGGAGCTGTCAACCGAGAAGGACCCGGGCCCGTTGAAGTTCTGGTCGCCGAAGAAGAAGAGGTTCATGAGGGGAATCGAGTAGGCCTGGAAGTCCCCGTTGTTCCCGGCATATGGGCCAAACGGCGGCAACGTGAAGGCATTTGCCGCAGGAGCTATCGCCATCGCCAGCCCCGCGGCAATCACCAGCACCGCGATCTGCCTCTTCATCCGTCCCTCCCCAGGTTCAGAGTCCGCACCGAACCCTCTGGGCATTCACCGCCGGCGGTCGCCGCCGACTATCAAGCAGGCGACGTGCCAGCTGCAAGACGCTAGCGAAATTAATCTATTCGGCCGCATGCCTCGGGCAGCCGGTCCGGGATCGTAAAGCGAGCCGACAGCGTTCCCTGGAGCGCAGCGCGCCCGATCCGGATGCAACCACCGGCCTCAAGTGTCGGCAAACTTTACGCTCCTGCCGCGCCGGGGGAAGCGCCGGGGCAGGTTGCTCGACCCCGGGAGTCCTGGCTGTCCGGGCGGCGCTGATCTTGCCCGGTGCGGGGAGTCGGTACGGCCCCGGAGTATACTCCAGGGGCGCGCAGGCTCGGAGCGCGTGGAGAGATGACCCCGACCCATTCACGAGGCCACGACAGCGGCATGGCAAGGCCCCGAGGCATGAGGCTGCTCCACCTCCTCATGCTGGTCCTGCTGGTCGCCGGCGCCTGCTCCGAGACCCCGGCCGTGAGGAAGCAGAGGTCACTGGAGCGCGGCTTGCGGTATCAGGCCGAGGGCAAGTACAGCGAGGCGGTCATCGAGCTGAGGAATGCGCTGCAGATCGCCCCGGACTTCGTTCCGGCCCTGCAGGCCCTGGGCGCCGCCTATCGCGGGAAGTCCTTCTTCGGGGATGCGCTGCGGGAGCTGCAGCGGGCCCTCAGGCTCGAGCCGGACTCGCTCCCGGTCAGGGCCGAGCTGGGACAGGTCTTCCTCGCGGTCGAGGCGTGGGATGAGGCCGAAACCCAGGGCAAGGCCGTGCTCGAGAAGGAGCCCGGAAACGCCTACGGGATGTTCCTGGTGGGCGCGGCCCACAGCGGCAGGGGGGAGCCGAAGAAGGGGATAGAGCTCCTGTCCCGCGCCGCCGAACTGGCTCCCGCGGTCCCTGAAATCCAGAGCGCGTACGGCGAGGCCCTCGCGGCGCTGGGTCGGCCGGAGGAAGCCGAGAAAGCCTATCAGGCGGCGGTGGCCCTGAGGCCGCGACATGCCGATGCGCTCATCGGCCTGGCGAGCCTCCTGCTTCGCCAGAAGAAGATGGAGGCAGCAGCACAGGCGCTGGCCCGGGCAAAGGCGGCCGATCCCGGGAGCACCAAGGTGAGGATCGCCCTGAGCACTCTCCTCGGCGCCCAGGGCCGGTTCCCCGAGGCGATCAAGGAGCTGGAGGATCTTCCGCCCCAGAGCTGGTCCCCGCGCTACCTCCTGACACTGGGTAGCTTCTACGTCAGGGCCGGCCGTTTCGCAGACGCGATCTCGCCCCTCCGCTCCCTGGTGGATCGCTTCCCCGACCTGCTCATCGCCCGGCACCTGCTCGGTCATGCGGCCCTGCGGGCCGAGAGGATTGACGAGGCGCTGGCGCAGTTCCAGGAAATCGTCAGGCAGGCGCCGGCTCTGGCGCAGGGGCGGTACAGCCTGGCCCTGGCGCATCTCGCGGCCGGCCGGCCGGTGGAGGCCCTGAAGGAGCTCGAGGCGGTCGCGAAGCCCCTGGGGAGGTACCCCGAGTATCACGTCCAGGTGGGGCGGGCCGCCCTCATGCTGGGCCGGTGGGACGAGGCGATCAGGGCCGCTGACAGCGCCAGGCGCCTGGCTCCGGGAAGCCCGCAGCCCTGGGGACTACTCGGCCAGATCCACGCGGCCCGGAGCGATCCCGCCAAGTCCCAGGCGATGTACGCGAAGGCCCTGGACCTGGACCCCGACTTCGTCCCGGCGCACCTGGCTCTCGGCCGCCTTTTCTACCTTCAGCAGAAACCCGAGGCGGCGATCGCGGAATACGAGGCGGCCCTCAAGGTGGACCCGAGGAATCGCCCCGCCATCGCGTCAAAGATCGCGACGCTCATGAGCGCGGGCCGGGCCGATGAAGCCCTCGGGTTCCTCCGGTCGAAGCTCCAGGAGGACGCGCAGAACCCCCACCTCCTCACCATGCTGGGCAGCCTCCACCTCGTCAACAAGGAGGCGAAGCGGGCCGAGGAGGCCTATCAGCGGGCGCTCAAGGCCGACGAGAAGTTCATCCCCGCGCGCTTCCAGCTGGCCCGGCTCGCCGCGGGCTCGGGGAGGGCCCCCGAGGCCATCGGTCACCTGGAGCGGATCGTGGCGGAGCGGCCTGGCCATGTCCCCGCCGTGGGCATGCTGGTGGCGCTCAACATGCGCGACGGCCGATTCGACCGCGCGATCTCCGTACTCGAGGCGGCGGTGGAGGCGACCCGGGAACAGCCCGAGCTCGTCCTGCGGCTGGGCGAGGCCTATCTGAGGCATGGTCGCCACGACCAGGCCATCGCCAGGCTCTCGCCGATCGTGGCGTCGAGCCCCGGCCTGGTGGAAGCCCGACTGCTGCTGGGGCTGGCCTATCTGGAGAAACAGGTGCCGGTGGAGGCGCTGCGCCACTTCGAGCAGGTCCGGAAGCTGAACCCGAAGCTCGCCCTCAACCATTACTACCTCGGGCGGGCACTCCTGGCGCGTGGTGACGTGCCGGGCGCCATGAAGGCCTACCGGCAGGCGCTGCAAGTGGACTCCGGCCTCAGGCAGGTCCGGCTGGAGCTGGCGGGGCTGTCAGGCGAGAAGCCGGACGAGGCGCTGCTGGCCGGCCATGTCCAGGAGCTCCGGCGCGCGCTGGAGGCGGACCCGCGGAACGTGTCCACCCGGTACGCCTTCGCGCGGGCCCATCTCGCCCGTGGCGATCGCAAGGCGACGGAGGCCGAGCTCAGGCGGATCCTCGACGCCGCCCCGCTGTTCCAGCCCGCCAACATGCTCATGGCGCTGTTCCGGACGCTCGAGCGAAAGCCGGATGAGGCCGCCGAGCACCTCAAGGCGGTGCTCCGGGCGAATCCCGCTCACGTGCAGGCGAACCTGCTCCTGGGAGGCTATTACGAGCAGCGGGGGCAGCTCTCGCTGGCGATCCAGCACCTGGATGCCGCGCTCCGGGCAGGGCCGCCTCGCGACGACCTGAAGCTGCGCCTGGCCGACCTCTACGGTCAAGTCGGTCGCCTGGACGACGCCGTCGCCCGAGCGCAGGAGGTGGTGGCGGCGCGGCCCGGCCTTGCAGCGGCCCAGTACGTGCTGGGTGGCCTGCATCTGAAGCGGAACAGCTTGCCGCCGGCTGTGGAGGCCCTGAGCGCAGCGGCCCGTCTGGCGCCCACCAACGGCGTGACGCATCTCGCCTTGGCGGGGGCCTACGAGCGAGCCGGCGAGGTGGACAAGGCCCTGGCGGCCTACAAGCGCACCCAGGCCCTGATGCCGAGCGACCCGCGCCCCTACAACAACGCCGCGTGGCTCCTCGCGGTGCAGGGCAAGAACCTCGAGGAGGCGCTGGCGCTGGCACGGAAGGCCCATGAGATCACCCGCAGCGCGCCTGGCCTGGCCTCTGGCTTGCCGGGGGTCCTGGACACGCTGGGGTTCGTGCACTATCGCCGGGGAGAATACGCGCAGGCCGAGCCGCTCTTCCGGCAGGCCGCCGAGCTGGCCACGGACAGCGCCACCGTGCACTACCACCTCGGCCTCACCTATCACCGGCTCGGACGCAAGGGTGAGGCGGCCACCTGGCTGCGCCGCTCGCTCCAGCGCGGGGCACAGTTCGCCGAGGCCGATCAGGCACGCCAGCTTCTCGCCGAGCTGGGAGGCTGACGCGCCGGTCGGGCGCCTGGCCGTTGGGCCGGTTGCCGGGGCCCGACGTCCCGGTGTAACCTGTAGTGCCAATGACTGCTCGCGCGCCGCGTCCCGTCCTCGTCCTCCACGGCCCGAACCTGAACCTGCTCGGCCGGCGCGAGCCGGCCGTCTACGGTCGCGTCACGCTGGCCGAGGTGAACCGGGCCGTCGAGCGCCACGCGGCGGCCCGCGGGACAAGTGCCGTCTGCCGGCAGTCGAACCACGAGGGCCAGCTGGTGGACTGGATCCAGGGCGCCGCGGAGGAGGGCTTCGGCGCCATCGTCATCAACCCGGGGGCGCTCACTCACTACTCGATCGCGCTGCGCGACGCGCTGAGCGCCGTCGCCGTGCCGGCGGTCGAGGTGCATCTCTCGAACATCCACGCCCGGGAGGAGTTCCGGCACCGCTCGGTGACGGCGCCCGCTGCCGTGGGGCAGATCGCGGGGTTCGGCGCGACGAGCTACATCCTCGGAGTCGATGCGGCCCTGGCGGTCGCGGCGCAGCGCACGCAGGCGGGCTCCACGAAGGCGCGCCGCCGGCCCCGGCGCCCCATGCGGTGAATGAGCGCTCCCTCGGCCGCGTCTAACTGCCAGAATGACAGGCGGGCGTGACTTCTCCGGCGACTCCTGCAGGGCCCTCCGGTCCCCCGCCCCCGCCGCGCCCCACCGGGTCGCACGGTGCCGGCGCGGCCCCGACGCCGGACGACGAGACGCTGGTCCGCCGCTGCCGGGCGGGAGAGGTGGCCGCCTTCGAGCCCCTCGTGGAGAAGTATCGCCAGAGGGTGTGGCGGCTCGCGTATCAGGTTCTGCGGGACCGAGAGGAGGCATGGGATTGCGCCCAGGAGGCCTTCGTCCGGGCATTCCAGTCGCTGCCGGCCTTCCGCGGCCAGTCGGCCTTCTACACGTGGCTCTTCCGGATCACCCTCAACCTTGCCACCGACCGCCACCGCGCGCGGGGGGCGCGCGCGCGGGCCTTCGGCGCCGAGCGGATGCCCGAGGAGGAGTGGGCGCGCACCGCGCCGGACTCCGGCGCGACGCCCGAGCAGGCCGCGATCGGGGCCGAGAAGCGCGAGCGCATCCGCGCCGCACTGAACGCATTGCCGCTCAAGTTCCGAACGATTATCATGCTGAGTGATGTCGAAGGGCTGTCGTACCGCGAGATCGCCCAGGTGCTGAACTGCCCGATCGGGACGGTGATGTCGAGGCTCCACAACGCGCGGCGGCGACTCCGCGCCATCCTGGGGCCGATGCTGGGGGCCGTGCTCTGGCTCGCTGTCACGCTCCTCGCCCCCGCGCCGCCCGCGCAGGCGGAGCAGATGATCCGCTTCGGCGTGCGGGTGCTCCAGGCCTCGAGCCCGGCCCCGGCGCCGCCTCCGACCGCGGCGCCGGGGCAGCGCCACCTCGCGCCGCCCTCGGCCGCCCCCGCGCCGCCGGCAGCACCGCCGGAGGCCGAGACCGACGAGCGGCTCCGCCGGATCCTGCCACGCCTCCGCACCCTCTTCCGCTACACCGAGTACACGACGCTGGACCGCCAGCGGGCCGAGGTCGCGCTGGGCACCCAGCAGCGCTTCCATCTCCCGGGGGCGCGCCAGCTCGAGGTCACGCCCGACCAGCTCCACGGCCAGTCGGTGCGCATGCGGGTCCGACTCCTGCGCGGCGAGCAGCCCGAGCTGCGCACGAACATCGTGGCCGCGCCCGGGGCCCCGGCGGTGCTGGGGGGGCCGACCTACGGCGACGGGGTCCTGATCATCATCCTCTGGGCCAATCCCAACCCGTCTGATCGCTAGGTCCCCCGTGAGCGAGGAGCGGTACTTCAGGGAGCGCGCGCGCATCGAGCAGGGGCACGTCAGGTACCGCGAGAAGCTCAAGGAGGAGGGCAAGCTCTTCGTCCGGGACCGGCTGAAGCTCCTCCTCGATCAGGGATCGGAGTTCCAGGAGGACTTCCTCTTCGCGCGCAACCAGGAGGCGGACACGCCCGCGGACGGCGTGGTGACGGGCGTCGGCATGGTGGGGGGGCGTCCCGTCTGCCTCATGGCCAACGACTACACGGTGAAGGCCGGCTCCTGGGGGGAGAAGACGGTCCAGAAGATCATCCGCATCCAGGAGCGCGCCCAGCGGCTGCAGGTTCCGATGCTCTACCTGGTCGATGCCGCGGGTGGGCGCATCTCGGAGCAGATCAAGATCTTCCCCGGACGCTCGCATGCCGGCCGCATCTTCTACAACCTGGTCCAGCTCTCGGGCGTGGTGCCGCAGGTCTGTATCCTGTTCGGGCCGTCACCAGCGGGCTCGGCCTATCTGCCGGCCCTCACCGACATCGTCATCATGGTGGACGGCAAGGCGAGCCTCTACGTGGGGTCGCCCCGCATGGTGGAGATGGCCATCGGCGAGAAGGCCTCCCTCGAGGAGCTGGGCGGGGCGCGGATGCATTGCGAGGTCTCGGGATGCGGGGACGTGCTGGTGAACACCGACGCCGAGGCCATCGAGGCCTGCAAGCGATACCTCTCCTACCTGCCCGGTTCGTGGCGGGACCGGCCGGTCGCGGTGGAGGCGGCAGCGCCCCGGCCCGGACGGCCCATCGACCAGATCGTCCCCTACGACCAGCGCAAGTGGTTCGACATGTACGAGGTGGTCCACCAGGTGATCGACGCGGGCTCCTTCTTCGAGGTCAAGCGCCTCTTCGCCCAGGAGGTGATCGTCGGGCTCGCGCGGCTCGGGGGGCGGGCCGTGGGGATCGTGGCCAACCAACCCAAGGTCAAGGGCGGCGTCCTCATGGTGGACTCCTCCGACAAGGCCGCGCGCTTCATCTGGCTCTGCAACGCCTTCAATGTCCCGCTCGTCTACCTCGCCGACGTGTCGGGCTTCATGGTGGGCGGCAAGGCGGAGCGGGCGGGCATCATCCGCCACGGGGCCAAGATGATCTTCGCCACCTCCCAGGCCACGGTGCCCAAGATCTGCGTGGTGGTCCGCAAGTGCTACGGGGCGGGGCTCTACGCCATGTGCGGGCCCGCCTTCGAACCCGACGCGGCGCTGGCCCTGCCGCAGGGGCAGGTGGCCATCATGGGGCCGGAGCCCGCGGTGAACGCCGTGTACTACAACAAGATCATGGAGCTTCCCGAAGGCGAGCGCGCGGCGTACGTCAAGCAGAAGCGTGACGAGTTCTCCGAGGACGTGGACATCTACAAGCTGGCCTCCGAGATGCTCGTGGACGGCATCGTCGCCGGCTCCGAGTTGCGGGAAGAACTGATCAGGCGCCTGGCCTACGCCGAGGGCAAGCAGCACGAGTTCCCGCCCCGCCGCAACCCGGTCGCGCCGGTCTGAGGGCGCCGGCCCTCCCGAGGCAGTGGCGTCGCTGATCCTCGCCGTGCGCTTCCTCACCATCGTGCCGGTGCCTGGGCGCGAGGCGGTGGGGCCCGGGGCGCTGGGGCGCGCTGCCTGGTGGTTCCCCGCCGTGGGTCTGGGGCTGGGGGCGGGGCTCGTCCTCGCGGACCGCCTGCTCGCCCGCGCCTTCCCGCCGCTCCTCGCCGCGCTCCTCGTCGTGTCGGTGTGGAAGGTCGCGACGGGTGGGATCCATCTTGACGGCCTGGCCGACTGCCTCGACGGGCTCGGCGGCCACGGCGCGGACCAGCGCCTGGCGATCATGCGGGATAGCCGCATCGGCGTCTTCGGGGCACTGGGACTGATCCTGACGTTCCTCATCGGGGTGACGGCTCTCGCCGAGCTACCGGGGGAGGCGAGGTGGCGCGCGCTGCTGCTGGCGCCCGTTGCCGGGCGGCTCTCCCCGCTGGTGGCCGCGGCGTGTTTCCGCGCCGCGACGCCGGGGGCGGGCGCAGGGGGTGCCTTCATGGTGTCGCTCTCGCCCTGGGCCGCGGCGGCGGGCCTCGTCGCGACCGGGCTGCTGGCAGCATGGCTCTTCGGGCTGCCGGGCGCGCTGGCGGTGGCCGCAGCCCTCGTCGGTGTGCTCCTCTGGTCGGGCTTCCTCTCGAGCCGCCTCGGCGGGCTGACGGGGGACGTGCTCGGCGCCGGCGTGGAGCTGGCCGAGCTGGGAACCCTGCTGGCCCTGGCCGCCGCATCTGGGGTCAGGTCTTGAAATCCGACACGGCGCACGGTGACCAGGGCACTGCCCATGCCAGAATGCAAGACCGCTCTCCCGATGTCGTAATGCAAGACCTGACCCCTACGGTGGTGTATCTCGTGCGCCACGGCGCCGTGGCGGGCGCCGAGCGACGGCGGTTCATCGGGCACCTCGACGTGCCCCTGTCCCCGGTCGGGGAGGCGCAGATCGAGGCGCTGGCGCGGCAGCTCGGCAGGACGCGCCTCGACGCGGTCTACTCGAGCGACCTGGTCCGCACGCGCCGAAGCGCCGAGATCCTCGCCGCGCCCCACGGCCTTCGCGCGGAGCCCCTGGCGGATCTCCGCGAGTTCGCCATGGGCCGCTGGGAGGGGCTCACCGCCGAGGAGATCCGCGCCCGGGATCCCGCGGCCTTCGAGGAGTGGATGGCGGATATCGGCCGCTTCCAGTTCCCCGGCGGCGAGAACCTCGCTCAGGTCGTCGACCGCGCGTGGCGCGCCTTCGAGCGGATCGTGGCCGCCCGTCCTGGACAGCGCGTGGCCGTGGTGGCCCACGGCGGAACCAACCGCGCCATCCTCTGCCGGGCGCTGGGGATCCCCGTGGAGAGAATCCTCACCCTCGGCCAGGACTATGCCGCCCTGTCGGTGGTCGAGTCAGTGGACGGGGGCTGGCGGTTGCGGCTGCTGAACCACTGCGAGCCTCTGCCGGAGGCTCTGCTATAATCGCGCCACTCTCACCCCGGAGGACGCCATGAGCGACACGAGCACGAGCCTGATCCGACGCCGTGACTTCCTGAAGACGGTGGGCGCGGGAGCGGCCGCGGCGGCCACGGTGGCCCCCACGCGGGCCCGCGCCCAGCAACCGAAGCGGGGCGGCGTCCTCAAGCACATGGGCCTCGAGCCCCCCTCCTTCGACATCCACGGCAACATCTCCTACCAGACGCAGCTCATCTCCTCCTTCGTCCACCGGACGCTCTTCAAGTTCGTCAACGGGCCGAAGCACAGCCCCTCCGACTTCACGCTCGTCCCGGACCTCGCCCTCAAGGCGGAGGTCTCCAAGGACGGCCGGATGTACACCATCGCCCTGCGCCCGGGGGTGCGCTGGGAGAAGAAGCCCCCGGTGAACGGGCGGGAGCTGGTGGCGGCGGACGTGAAGTACTCCCTCGAGCGCGCCAGGAAGAAGTCGGGCTACGCGAGCCTCCTGGGTCAGCTCGAGGCCGTGGAGGTGGTGGACAAGCAGACCGTGCGCGTGCACTTGCAGGACGCCTTCGCGCCCTTCGTGCACAACCTGGCGGAGCCCTGGAACGGGATCCTGCCCAAGGAGATCGAGGACAAGTACGGGGACTTCAAGGCCGCGGAGACGCTGGTCGGCTGCGGGCCGTTCGTGCTGGAGCGCTACGAGCCCGGCGTCAAGGCGGTGTTCGCGCGCAACCCGGACTACTTCCAGAAGGGGCTGCCGTACCTCGACAAGCTGGAGTGGCTCTTCGTCAAGGACCGCTCCACCCAGCTCTCGCTCTTTCGCGCCGGGCAGGTGGACATCCCGTTCTACGACGGGCGCATCCCGCGCGCCGACGTGGCGTCCTTCAAGAAGTCCAACCCGACGTACCCCGTCGTCCACTGGGACTGGCTGGCGGTGCGGAGTCTCGCCATGCGCACCGACAAGCCGCCCTACAACGACGTGCGGGTGCGCCGGGCGCTGTCGCTCGCCATCGACCGGAAGAAGTGGGTGAAGGAGTACCTCGACGGCCACGGGTACGAGGACCACGGGCCCGTCCCAACTCCCATGCGGGAATGGAAGCTTCCTCCCAAGGAGCTGGGTGACGGCGCCAAGTGGCTCGAGTACAACCCGGCACTGGCCAAGAAGCTCCTGGCGGAGGCGGGCCACCCCAATGGCTTCAAGGCCAGATGCGCGCACTGGCCCGGCTACGGCCCCGAGTACGTGGAGGACCTCGAGCTCCTGACCTTCTACCTCAAGCAGATCGGCGTGGAGCTGTCGATCGTCAACGAGGAGTACGGCAAGTACATCTCGGGCACCTTCCTCGGCAAGTTCGACGAGACCACCTGGGGCCCCTCGTCCATCTTCACCGAGGTCGACGGCTACCTCTACAACTCCTACCGGACCGGCCAGCCCAACAACCGGAGCCACGTCTCCGACACCCAGCTCGACGTGATGCTGGACGCGCAGCGTCGCTACGTCGCCAAGTCCTCCCGCAAGAAGGCCATCGACGACATCCAGCGGTACGTGGCGGACCAGGTCTACTACGTGTTCACGCCGTACCCGAAGAACGTGTCCTCGTGGACGCCCTGGGTCAAGAACTACCAGCCGAAGAACTCCTTCGACCGCGGGGCGCAGCTCGAGGTGGTCTGGGTCGAGAAATAACGCCTCCATCCCGGGGCGGCTGAGGTGGCGCGCTACGTCCTGAAGCGGCTGCTGCTCGTCGTCCCCACCCTCGTCCTGGTGTCGCTGTTCGTCTTCGGCATCATCCGGGCGATCCCGGGCGATGTGGTGGACATGATGCTGGAGCAGTTCCAGTACGGCAGGAACGCCGCCGAGCTCCGCGCCAAGCTGGGACTGGACCGGCCGCTCCTCGAGCAGTACCTCCTCTGGGTCGGCGGTCTCGTCCGCGGCGATCTCGGGCAGAGCCTCTGGACCAATCGTCCCGCCGCCCAGGACATCGTCGCCCGCTTCCCGGTCACGATCACGCTGTCGCTCATCTCGATCCTGATCTCGCTGCTGGTGGCCGTGCCCGTGGGGATCCTGGCCGCCGTGCGCCAGGACACGGCGGGGGACTACACGGCGCGCTCCTTCGCCATCGGGGCCCTGTCCATCCCGAACTTCTGGCTCGGGACCCTCATCGTCGTCATCCCGTCCTTCTACTTCAACTGGGCGCCCCGCATCGGGGACTTCGCGCCACTCCGCCAGGACCCGCTGGGCTGGCTCGCGCAGTTCGTGCTGCCCGCCATCTGCCTGGGGATCACCCAGGCGGGGGTGATCCTGCGCATGACCCGCGGCATGATGCTCGAGGTGCTGCGCCAGGACTACGTGCGGACGGCCTGGGCGAAGGGGCTCGGCTCGCGGGTCGTGGTGCTGCGGCACGCCCTCCGCAACGCCATGATCCCCATCGTGACCGTCATCGGCGGGCAGATGCCCTTCTACTTCGGTGGCTCCATCGTCATGGAGCACATCTTCGGGCTGCCCGGGCTGGGCAGCTTCGTGCTGGAGGCCATCAGCCGGCGGGATTACCCGGTGATTCAGGCCGTGAACCTCTTCGTCGCGTTCCTCGTGATCCTCACGAACCTCCTGGTGGACCTCTCCTACGGGGCCCTCGACCCGAGGGTGCGCCAGCATGATTGACGGGAGCGCGTGGGCTGGCCTGCGCCGGAAGCCGCTGGGGGTGCTGGGGGCCGTGCTCCTCGTGGGGATGATCGGGCTGGCGTTCCTCGCGGAGGGCGTCGCCCCCTACGGCTACGACGAGGCCGACATCTTCACACGGCTCAAGCCGTCGAGCCAGGCCCACTGGCTGGGCACCGACAACCTCGGCCGCGACCTGCTCTCACGCGTGATCCACGGCGCGCGCGTCTCCATGGCCGTGGGCTTCGGCGGCGTGGCGCTGGGGCTCCTGGGCGCCGCCAGCGTCGGCCTCGTCTCGGGGTACTTCGGCGGGCGGCTGGACATGGTGGTCCAGCGCGTGGTCGACGCCTTCATGTGCTTTCCGCTCCTCCTGGTGGCGCTGACCATCATGGCGCTGCTGGGCCCCGGCCTCGTCAACGTCATCCTGACGCTCGGTCTCGTGCTGGCGGTGCGCGACTCCCGGGTGATCCGGAGCGCGGTGCTCAGCGTCAAGGAGAACCTCTATGTCGAGGCAGCGCGGGGCCTCGGTGCGGCGCACCGGGGGGTGATCCTCCACCACATCCTCCCCAACATCTTCGCGCCCATCATCATCCTCGCGACGGTGAACCTCGGCGCGGTGATCCTCATCGAGGCGGCGCTGTCCTTCCTCGGCTTCGGCGTGCCGCCGCCGCACCCGTCCTGGGGCGGCATGCTCTCGGGCGCGGGGCTCGTGCACATGCTCCGCGCCCCCTGGCTGGCGCTCTGGCCCGGGCTCGCGCTGTCGCTTGCGGTCTTCGGCGCCAACATGCTGGGTGACGCCCTGCGCGACGTCCTCGACCCGCGCCTCCGCGGCACCACCTGAGCCCCACTCGGCGCCGTGCTAGAATCGCCCGCGCCATGACCGAGGCGGCCGGCCCGGACCTGCTGCTCCAGATGTACGCGGCGATGCTCCGCGTGCGGCGCTTCGAGGAGCGCGCGCGCGAGCTGTACCACGCCGGGCGCATCCCGGGATTCATCCACCTCTCCGTAGGCCAGGAGGCCGTGGCCGTGGGCGCCTGCGCGGCGCTCCGGCACGACGACTACCTGCTCTCGACCCACCGCGGCCACGGCCACCTCATCGCCAAGGGCGGGTCGCTCCGCCGGCTCATGGCCGAGCTGTACGGCAAGGCCGCCGGCTGCTGCAAGGGCAAGGGCGGCTCGATGCACATCGCCGACACCTCCGTCGGGTACCTCGGCGCCAACGGCGTGCTCACCTCGGGCTGCGTCCTGGCGCCGGGTGTGGGGCTGTCCATCCGGATGCGCGGGACGGACCAGGTGGTGGCCGTCCTGTTCGGGGACGGAGCGGCCAACCGCGGCCCGTTCCACGAGGGCGTGAACCTGTCCGCGCTCTGGCGCGCCCCCGTGGTCTTCCTCTGCGAGAACAACGCCTGGGCCTCCACCACCGCGCAGGACCTCTCCACCGCGGGCGGCAGCATCGCCGCGCGGGCGGCAGGCTACGGCATCCCGGGTGTGGCCGTGGACGGCAACGACGCCGTGGCGGTGTACGCGGCGGTGGCCCGGGCCGTGGCGCGCGCGCGAGCGGGCGAGGGGCCGTCGCTCATCGAGGCGAAGACGGTGCGCTGGCTCGGCCACCACGAGGGGGACCCGCAGGCCTACCGGCCGAGGAGCGAGGTCGAGGACGGGCGGCGGCGGGACCCCATCGCGCGCCTCCGGGCCCATCTCGAGGCCAGCGCCCTGCTCGACGCGACGCACGCGGCGCGGGTCGCTGAGGGCATCGAGGCCGAGGTGGAGGACGCCGTCGCCTTCGCCGAGTCGAGCCCGCTCCCGGAGCCCGAAGCGGCGCTGGACGATCTCCTCGTCCACTACCCCTGGAGCGACCGATGAGCCGGCCGTGCCAGATGCGCTGGGCGCCGGGGCGGGGGATCGCGGGGTCCGGGCTCGCGGCGGGGCCGGATCTCCTCGAGGGCGGGGTGGCCGAGGCCGGGGGCGCGGCCCCGCGAAATGAATGGGTGCTCGCACCCCCCGCTGGTCACTCATGCCGCTGATGGATTTCGGGGAGGCCCTCAACCTCGCCCTCGCCGAGGAGATGCGCCGGGATCCGCGCGTCTACTGTATCGGCGAGGACATCGTTCTGGGAGTGCCTTTCGGCGTCACCAAGGGCCTCGCCGAGGAGTTCGGCCTCGAGCGCGTCATCAACGCCCCGATCTCGGAGGCGGCCATCGTCGGCTCCTCCATGGGCGCGGCCCTCACCGGGCTCGTGCCCGTGGTGGACATGCACTTCGCCGACTTCGTCACCTGCGCCATGGACGAGGTGGTCAACCAGATCGCCAAGAGCCGGTACATGTTCGGCGGCCAGGTCGCCTGTCCGCTGACACTCCGCATGCCCTACGGAATCGGCAAGTCGGCGGGAGGGCACCACTCCAATTCCGTCGAGGCCTGGTTCGTGAACACGCCGGGGCTCAAGGTGTGCATTCCCTCGACGCCGGCCGATGCCCGGGGCCTGCTCAAGACCGCGATCCGCGACCCCGACCCCGTGCTCGTCTTCGAGCACCGCGCGCTCTATCGCGTGCGGGGGGAGGTGCCGGCGGAGGAGACGCTGGTGCCGCTGGGCTCGGCCGATGTGAAGCGCGCGGGCAGGGACGTGACCGTCATCGCCACGGCGCGGATGGTGGGCGAGGCGCTCCTGGCGACCGAGATGCTCGCCGAGGAGGGGATCTCCGCCGAGGTGGTGGACCCGCGGAGCCTGGTTCCGCTGGACCGGGCAACGCTGGCGGCCTCGGTGGCCAGGACCCACCGTGTGGTCATCGCCGAGGAGGGACCCAGGCGCGCCAGCGTGGGCGCCTGGCTGGCGTGGGTCGTGATGGAGCAGAGCTTCGACGAGCTGGACGCGCCCATCGCACGCGTGGCCGCTCCCGATGTCCCCATCCCCTTCAGCCCGCCCATGGAGGCCTTCGTGACCGCTCACGCCGGCCAGATCGTGGCCGCCGCGCGTGAGCTGATGAAGTGACGCCTGCCTTGCGCCGCCTCTCTGAGGCATGCCGCCCGCCTGCGCCGGCCGTGGCTCGGATGCGGCCGCTGATCTGCTGATCTCCCCGGGGCCATGGCGACTGACGATAGTCCTCCCCAGACCTGTCCGAAACCTTCCAGACCTGTCCGGAACCTTTACGGTTTGCCACGGGGCCGACCGGCTGGACGCGGCAACGCCCTGTAAGGACAGAAGTTCTCGATCTGGCATGGAGTGTGCTGCCGACAGTCGAGAAGAAGCTCACGCCTCGGCCTGGGTGTCGACTCTGGAGGGGATGAGATCATGGGAAAGAAGAGTCTCCTGTCCGGCGCGGTTCTGTTGACTGCGGCCTTCGTAGCTTTCGCTGACCCGGCGTTCGCAGGGGCGCCCCCACCCACAGTAAGCGTTCCGTTCCCTGGGACCCTGGTACTGCTCAGCAGCGGGGCCGTCGCGCTCGCTTGGTGGCTGGGCAGGAAGCGGTAGGCCCAGGCGCTTCACCGTTCTCAGCCGCACGCGGGCCCCGGGGATTTCCCTGGGGCCATGTCTCTTCCTCCGCTCAAGCGGTAAAGTAACGACCCGATGACCCGCCGCAGACTCCTCCAGATCGCGCTGGTTGCCCTGGGCGCGATGGCCCTCCTCATCTCATGGCGGCCGGCCTGGCTCGCGGGAGCCCTGGCGCGGCGCCTCCGGCCCCGACTCGATCCCTCATCTCCCACCGGGCTCCTGTCAGCGCAGGAGATTCAGACCATCGTGGCTTTCGCCGAGATCGTGGTGGGAGGGCGGGCCCTGGCGCCAGTGGAGCGCGGTTATGTCGAGGAGCATATCGGCGAGCGGACACAGGCCACGCCGGGATACCTCGCCCTCTACCGAAGCGCCTCGGTGCTTCTCGACTCTCTCGCCGGCAGCCCTTTCTGGGCGCTGGACCGGGCACGCCGAGCCGGGATTGTCTCCCGGCACAACCTGGGGAACGCAGATGTGAGGACACGGGAGTACCTCTGGCCCTTCCGGCGCCGGGCGCAGAGCGTCCGAGCGCTCGCCGTGCCCGACCTCATCGCCGGGTACTACGCCTCGCCGGCCGGCTGGGCGCTGGTCGGCTACACCGTATTCCCCGGGCGCCCCGGCGATCTCGTCCGTTACACAAAGGCGGAAGCCTGACCGCATGAGCGCGGCGGGGTACCAGGGCGAGACGGAAGTGTGCATCATCGGGGCGGGGCCGGCCGGCGGCATCATCGCGCTGGAGCTTGCCGGGCGCGGCATCCGCTCGGTCATCCTCGAGGCAGGCCCCCGGCACGACTTCGCCCGGCGCTTCGAGTACATGCGTCGCTTCCTCAAAGGGGAGAACCCTTGGAAGACCCCCCTCGCCGCGCTGGATCGCTACACGACCGGCGGGAGGACGCCCTACCGCCTCGAGGGGAACCGCGCCCGCGGGGTCGGCGGCAGCACGCTGTACTGGGAAGGCTACGCGCTCAGATTTCGAGCGGAGGACTTCCGCCTGAGAAGCCTCCACGGGGTCGCCGAGGACTGGCCGGTCTCCTACGAGGAGCTCGAGCCGTACTACACGCGGGCCGAGCGGGCGCTGGGAGTGGCAGGGACGGCTGACGATCCGTGGGCGTCGCCACGGAGCGGGGGGTTCCCGCTGCTGCCCTTCCCGCCGAGCTACTCCGACGGGCTGTTCGTCCCCGCCTGCCGCTCGCTGGGGATCACGCTGCACAGCCTCCCCCAGGCCCGCAACTCGATCCCCTACGCCGGACGGGCCCGGTGCCAGGGCTACAGCACCTGCCATGTCTGCCCGATCGGCGCCAAGGCGAGCGCGGATCTCAGCCACATTCTCCGGGCGGAGGCCACGGGGCACGCGCGGGTCCTGGCTGACGTCTCCGCGCTGAGGCTCGAAACGGGCCCGCCCGACCGGGTGCGGGCCGTCGTCTATGCCGGACACGATCGGCGCGAGCGCAGGCTCTCTGCGCGCCTCTTCGTCGTCGCGGCGGGAGGCGTCGAGACGGCCAGGCTGCTCCTGCTTTCCGCTTCCCGCGACGCCCCCCAGGGCCTCGCGAACGGCAGCGGGCTCGTCGGGCGGCACTTCATGTCCCATCCATTGCTCGACATCACGGGGCGCGTGGCCGAGCCGGTCTACCCGTACCGGATCGGCTTCTCGACGACCATGACGGGCCAGTTCGCCGTGGGCCGAGACCGCCGGAGGCGGGGAGCCTTTTTCTTGGAGTTCCTGAACTCCGCGGGAGGCCCCCCGGCCCGGCTGGCCATCGCCAGCCGGACGTGGGGGCCGGCGCTCGAGAAGCACGTGAAGGAGGAGTTCGGACGGACGCTCGGGGTGCGGATCTTCTGCGAGCAGCTCCCGGACCCCGCGCGCTCCGTCTCGCTGAACCCCGGCGTCAAGGACCACTTCGGCCAGCCCGTGCCTCACATCAGCTGGGGCGTGGGCGACTACGCGCGCGCGGCGCTCGAGGAAGCACGCGGCATCGCCGAGCGAATCCTGAGGGGCGCCGGAGCCAAGGCCATCCGGGCGAGCCGTCTCGGCTACGCCTCGCACCAGATGGGGACTCACCGGATGGGAACGGATCCCGACTCCAGCGTGGTGGACGCCAACCTCCGCGCCCACGATGTGTCCAATCTCTACCTCGTGGGGGGCGGTTGCTTTGTCACGGCCAGCGCGTTCCCGCCGACGCTCACCGTCGCCGCCCTCGCCATCCGGGCCGCCGAGCATCTCACGCGCGTCCTCCGCGGCTGAGCCTTCCTCGACGCTGGGCTATCGTCTGAGGGCGAGGGCTCCGGCGCCGAGGAAGACCTGGGCCAGGGTGGCCGCGAGCATGAGCAGCGCGAACTCGTAGCCGCCCCTGGGCCCCATGAAGAAGCCCTCCCGCAGGTGGACCAGGAAGAAGGCGCCCGCCATGATCGGCAGGTTCACGAGTGCCGCCCAGCGCGTCCAGAGCCCCAGGATCAGGAGCGCGCCGCCGACGCCGTGAGCCAGGATCACGTACCAGGCCCCGATCTCGGGCAGGGGAAGGCCGAGGTTCCTCTGCATGGCCACCGTGGCGCGGGGACCGGCGACGAAGAGCGCCAGGTAGGCGTGGCCGAGGTAGATGATACCGAGCGCGATCCTGAGGATCGTCGCACCGTAGCCGTCGATCCCGCCGCCGCCTCCCGGCGATGGGCCGCCCCCCCTGGTCATCGCCTCTGCCGGCCCCCGGGCGGGCTCACGGCTTGCGGAAGACGATCTCGCCGATGTAGGCCTCGGCGGCCGAATGGGTATCGTTCGAGTCGATCGCGACGGACACGGCACCCACCTCCTCGCCGGGCTCCTCGCCGTAGATCCGCCTGTAGTCCTGGAGGATGTTACGCGTCTCGGTGAGCCAGCGCCCGGCTTCCGCCTCCCCGGAGCGCACGATCACGTAGGTGACGGTGCCGCTCTTCTCGCTCTTGACGACGGTGCCGGCGGGGGCCGTGGTGTCCCACACGTAGCCGATCACGCGCGAGCGCACCGCCGACGGGAAGCGCGGGAAGGTCACGTAGATCTGGCCGGCCTGATCGTCGGCCTCCTTCTTCCGAGAGTCGCCACCTCTGGGCAGCGCCACCACCTTCCAGCGCCACTGCAGGATCGGGTAGCGCTTGGCGTCCACCTTCACCTCCTTGCTGACAGTCGAGCCCTCGTCCCGGCTCTTGAGGTGGAGCGCCCTGGTAGGGCTCTCGTTGATGACGGTGAAGTCGTACTTCGGGCTCCCCCAGGTCTGTCCCTTCCACCCGTCGGGGATGCCGGTCTTGCCCACCGGCTGGCGCGACCAGTCCTCGACCACGATGACCGAGGGGTCGGCTGCCCGCACCGGCGCCCCCGTCACGGCCATCAGCCCGGCACCGAGCCCCAGCGCGATGCCGGCGAGCTTGGCGATCATGCGTCTCCCGTCCACCACCATATTGTCCCCCAGGACGGGAGCCTCGACTGGTCGAAAAGAGCCAGCGCCCCAGGTCCCCATCGTGCCCCCATCCCCAACGCTCCGGCGCGCTCGGCGGGGGCGAGTATAGCGCACCCGCCATGTTACCGTAAGGACGGCATGGGCGAGTTGCGCCTCGACAGGTGGCTCTGGGCGGCGCGCTTCTTCAAGAGCCGGACGCTGGCCGCGACGGCCTGCAGTGGCGGCAAGGTCGACGTCAACGAGCAGCGGGCCAAGCCCTCCCGGCTCTTGCGGGCCGGGGACCTGGTCCACGTCACGCTCCCGCGCGGCAAGCGGATCGTCCGGGTGGTGACGCTCTCCGACAGGCGCGGGCCGAGTGCCCACGCCGCGCTCCTCTACGAGGATCTCACGCCGCCTCCGCCCGCGCGGGCGGCGCGCATCCCGCCGCCGGTCTATCGCCCCCGCGGCGCCGGTCGTCCCACCAAGCGGGACCGCCGGCTTCTCGACCGTATCTCCGGCGCGTGACGGCCGGGTGCGCTGCTGGCTGACGTGCGACCTCCCCTCCACCCGGCGCTCGTCGCCCTCGTCTGCCTCGTCTCCTTCGCCGCCTTTCTCCCGGCCCTTGGGGCAGACTGGGTCAACGGGGACGACCCCGAGAACTTCCTGAAGAACGAGGGGTACCGGGGGCTGGGCCGGGCGCAGCTCCGGTGGATGTTCACGGCCTTCCACATGGGCCACTACCACCCGCTCACCTGGATGACGCTCGGCGCCGACTTCGCGATCTGGGGGCTCAACCCCTTCGGCTTCCACCTCACGAGCCTGCTCCTCCACTCCGCGGCAGCCGTGGCCTTCCTGCACGTCGCGCGGCGGCTGCTCCGGGCGGCGCAGCCCGCGGGAGCCGGCGAGGCCGCGCTCGGCGTCGGGGCCACGGCCGCGGCACTCCTCTTCGCCGTGCATCCACTGCGGGTGGAATCCGTCGTGTGGATCTCAGAGCGCCGGGACGTGCTCTCCGGGCTCCTCTACCTCATGGCCGTGCTGGCCTACCTCGAGGCCGTCGCCGCGCGCGCGGCGGGCGCCGTCCCGCGCGGCCGGCGCTGGTACGGTGCTTCCCTCGTCCTCTTCGTCGCCGCGCTCCTCTCCAAGGCGCTGGTCGTCAGCCTCCCCGTGGTCCTCGTGATCCTGGACGTCTATCCGCTGAGACGGCTCGGCGGGGCGACCGGGTGGGGGACGGCGGCCGCGCGACGCGTCTGGGTCGAGAAGGTCCCCTTCGTCCTCCTCGCTCTGGCCGCCACGGTGGTGGCGTTCCTGGCGCGCGCGCCGGTGGGCGCCGCCGCGGGCCTCCAGGACTTCGGCATCGCCGAGCGCGTGTTGCTCTCACTCTACGGCTACGCCTTCTATCTCGGGAAGACGCTCTTCCCCTACCCGCTCTCGCCGCTCTACGAGATGTCCGAGAGCCTCGACCTCTCCAGCACGCCCGTGCTCGGGAGCGCGGGGGCGGTGCTCCTGCTGGCCGCCGGGTCCGTGGCCCTGCGCCGGCGCTGGCCGGCGCTGTGCGCGGCGGCCGCGACGTACGCCGTCACGCTCCTGCCCGTGATCGGGGTGGTGCAGAGCGGGCCCCAGATCGCCGCCGACCGGTACACCTATCTCGCCTGTCTCGGCTGGGCGCTGCTCTTCGGCGCGGCTGTGGTCTGGGTGCTCAGGCGGCGCGAGGAGGGGCGTGTGGGCCGGGGCGTGATGCTCGCGGTGCTGGCCGCCTCGGTGCTCGCCACGGCGGGCCTGGGGTATGGGGCCTGGGAGCAGAGCAGGATCTGGCGCGATTCGGAGAGCCTCTGGCGGGTGGCCGTCGCCGCGGATCCCCGCTGCGTGGTCTGCCGCAACAACCTCGGCCATTCGCTGCTGGCCCAGGGCCGCCACCGCGAGGCGGAGCTGGAGTTCCGCGTGTCCGGCACTCTCCGGGGCGGCCGCGCGGCGGCCCACAACAACCTGGGCACCGCGCTCGCGTATCAGGGGCGCTACACCGAGGCGGAGGGCGAGTTCGCGGAGGCCATGCGTCTGTCCCCCCGGCTCGCGGACGCGCCGGCCAACCTCGGGGCTCTGCACGCCCGCCAGGGGCGCTACCTCGAGGCGATTCCGCTCCTGCGCCGCGCGCTGGCCCTCGCGCCCGACTTCCCCGGGGCGCGGGTCAACCTCGCCCACACCCTGAAGAACCAGGGGGCCGCGCTGGTTCGGGCGGGCCGGCTGGCGGAGGCCCTCGCGCTCTTCGCCGAGGCGGTGCAGCTGTCCGCGGACGACGCCGACACCTTCCTGAACCTGGGCAGGGTGCTGATGGAGCTCGGCCGGGAGCGCGAAGCGCTGGCCCCACTCGAGCGCGCGGTGGCGGTGGCTCCGCGCGACGGTCCGGCGCGCTTCTGGCTGGCGCGGGCCCTGCTGCGCTCGGGCGACCTGACCGGGGCCGCGCGGCACGCCGCCGTGCTCGACGAGATCGATCCCGCGCTGGGGGCCTCGCTCCGCTCGGCCGATCCTTCCTTTCCGCTCGCCTCGCCGTGAGGCCCGGCTCCGCTCGCCCTGCTGGCTCCGCTACGCCTACTTCATGCGCCACGTGGTGTGGCCGGCCACCGGCTCGGTGATGCGGCGGCTCGATGATGGCAAGGGCACCGCCGGCGGAAAGCCCGGCAACATGCACGAGTTCCTCGGCGGAACCAGCGAGGAGCGCGCCAGGAATCTGCAGACCATCAAGACCTGGCTCGGTGAGGGCGCGTGGAATACCAACCGCTGGCGAGCGCGCGGCAACGTGCCCGCCATCACCAAGGAGCAGCTCGACAGGATCAAGGCCAAGTACTGAGTCGCCCTCCACATCCATTGGTGGAAGTGGGGCGACGCGCGTCACGGAGGCGGCGCGCGGAGCCCCTGGAGGAGTAACTCAGGCCCCCTGGCGGCGACGCGCGGCGAGAAGCCAGAGGGTGGCCAGGGCGCAGCCTGCGAGGAATGGCGTGACGCTCCAGTTCATCACTTCCCAGCCTTCCCGCGTGAACACGAACCCCGACGCCGCCGACGTGAACGCCATTGTGACGAAGATCAGTGAGTCGTTGGCACCCTGCGTCTTGGCGCGCTCGGCCGGGGTATAGACCTCGGCGAGCAGCGTGGTCGCGCCGACGTACATGAAGTTCCACCCCACGCCGAGCAGCACCAGGGCGCTCCAGAAATGGACGACATCCAGGCCGGACTGCGCGATCACCACGCACACGAAGGTCAAGAGGACGCCGACCAGGATGGTCTGGAGCACGCCGAACCGCTGGACCAGCCGGCCGGTGAAGAACGAGGGCAGGAACATGCCCACGACGTGCCCCTCGATGACGAACGCCGCCGCCCGGTAGGGATGGTGGTGCATCATGGCCAGCGGGGTGGCGGTCATGAGCAGATTCATCGCGCCGTACCCCACCATTCCCGTGAGCGCCGCCACGATGAACGCCGGCTGCGCGACGATCTCGGCGAGCGGCCGGCCCGGCGCCGCGCGCTCCGCCGCGGACAGGCCCGGGATCCGCAGCCACCACAGCACGACGAGCGCGAGCACGCCGAAGCCCACCAGCGAGAAATAGGAGCCGACGAAGGGGTGGCCGGCGAGCGCGTCCTTGGTGAGCTTGCTGGTCTCGGGTCCGAGGATGCCGCCCAGGATGCCGCCCGCCAGCACCAGTGAGATCACGGTGGACCGGAACTCCGGCGCGGCGCTGTCCGCGGCGGCGAAGCGATAGTACTGGCCGGCGGCGTTGTAAGCGCCGGCCACGAAGGTGCCGAGACAGAGGAGCCAGAAGCTTCCAAGGTACGCCGCCAGGCCGCAAATGGACGCGCCGAGCATGCCGAGCCCGACGCCCAGCATGAAACCGGCCCGCCGGCCCAGCCGCCGCATGAGCAGCGACATCTGCATCGTGACCAGGGCCGAGCCCACCACGTACCCCGTCACCGGAAACGTCGCCATCCCCTTGTCGGGCGCGAGCACGAACCCGGCGAGGCCGTTGGTCGCGATCATGATGGAGTTATTGGTCAGGAGCAGGCCCTGCGAGAGGGACAGCAGCGCGACGTTCTTCCTGGTCGAATCCATCGGCCTCCGTGCGGGGCGCGTGGTCGCTACGCCGCGATGCCGTCCAGGAAGGCGGCCATCGAAGAGACGAACGCGGCCGGTTGGTCGAGGGTGACGGGGTGATGCGCGCCAGCGAGTCCCATCGTAGCCAGGCACACGGGCGCCGTCAAGCGGCAGGCGGACCAGTGCTGATCGCGCCTCGGGGCGCGGCGCCGGCACGGCCTTCGGCTTGTGTGGTAGCGTGGGCGTACCGGGAAGGGGTCTTGGCGCTGAAACAGCTCCCAGGGGACCGAGGAGGTCAGCTCATGCGGTATCTGCTCGTTTTCTCTCTGGTACTCGCGGTAGCGTGCAGCAACAAGCCCGGTGATGCCGATCCCAAGGTCGAGGCTCCGGGCAAGGTGGGCCAGCCCGCAGCTCCGACCGCCACGCCCGTGGCCAGCGCCGACAGGATCAGCGGCGAGGTGCTCGAGATCCAGAACGTGGCCTCTTACACCTACCTCAAGCTCAAGACCGACAGCGGCGAGGAGTGGGCTGCGGTCACCAAGGCCCCGGTCCAGAGGGGCGCCAAGGTCAGCGTGGTCAACGGCGCGCTCATGCGCAATTTCAGGAGCGAGTCGCTCAACAAGACCTTCGATCGCATCTACTTCGGCACCCTCATTCCGCCGGGTGGCGAGCCGACGGCCGGAGGTTCCTCGCCGGCTGGCGTTCCGGGCCTCGGCACGGAAGTGGCGCCCCACCCTGGAGGCATGGCGCTGGCCGCTGCCGTCGGTGAGATCAAGGTGGCCAGGGCCGAGGGCGACCGTGGCCGCACCGTGGCCGAGGTCCATGCTCAAGCGGCCGAGCTGGCCGGTAAGGACGTGGCCGTCCGCGGCAAGGTGGTCAAGTTCAACGCCAACATCATGGGCAGCAACTGGGTCCACATCCGCGACGGCTCGGGCTCGGCAGAAGGAAAGAATGCGGATCTCACGGTGACGACGGCCGACACCGTGGCAGTGGGCGACGAGGTGCTGGTTCGAGGAAAGGTCGCCCAGAACAAGCAAGTCGGCGCCGGCTACAGCTACGCCGTGATCGTGGAACAGGCCACGGTCCGGAAGTAGCTTCGGGTCAAATCATGTGCTCCCGACACTGTGCAGGCCCGGGCCTTGACCGCAGCGTAGGGGTCTGCTAGGTTGCCCGCGTAGCCTGGAGTCCAGGGTGCCCGCCGGAGCGGGCTCCCCGGGAAGGCGGTGCGAATCCGCCGCGACCCCGTCACTGTAATCGGGGACGAAACCCACGGTGAAGCCACTGGTGCGCGGAAGCGTGCGCCGGGAAGGCGTGGGGAGTAGGACGATCCGAGAGCCAGGAGACCGACCCGGACTCCCAGACCAACCATACCGGTCTTCGAGGGAGGGCCCGGGTGCCGGCTCACCATTCATCTCACCTGATCCTGGGCGGCGCCCGCAGCGGCAAGAGCCGCTACTCGCTTGCCCTCGCCGGCAGCGCCCGCGCGCGCGTCGCCTTCGTCGCCACCGCCCGTGCCGGTGATGCCGACATGGCTGCGCGCATCGCCCGCCACCGGGCGGAGCGTCCGCCGTCGTGGCTCACCGTCGAGGAGCCCTTCGATCTCGTTGCGGCCTGCCGCCGCCTGAACGGCCGCGCCCCCCTCGTCCTCGTGGACTGCCTCACCCTCTGGGTGGCGAACCGGCTGCTCCGCGGTGACGACGACAAGGTGATTCTCCAGGGGGCCGAGGAGCTGGCTCGGTTCATGGGCGAGCGCGCGGTGTCCCTGGTCATCGTCTCCAACGAGGTCGGCGAGGGCGTACACCCTCCCACCGCCGACGGCCTGCGCTTCAGGGACCTCCTGGGCCTCGTCAACCAGCGAATCGCCGCAGCCGCCGACCGGGTCACCCTGATGGTGGCCGGCATCCCCCTCACCGTGAAGGAGTCCATCCCCCATGAAGAGTCTTCACAGGCTCCTTGACCGCATCGCCTCGCCGGATCCCGCCGTGGGCGTCGCCGCCCAGGAGCGGCTCGACCAGCTCACGAAGCCGCCGGGGAGCCTGGGCCGGCTGGAGGAGCTGGCCCGACGGCTCTGTCTCATCACAGGGCGGTGCCCGGCCCGGATCGCCGATCCCGTGATCTTCACCCTGGCCGGGGATCACGGAGTGGTGGACGAGGGGGTCAGCGCGTATCCGCAGATAGTTACGGCCCAGATGGTCGAGAATTTCTTGAGGGGCGGAGCCGCCGTCAACGTGCTGGCTCGGCATGCCGGGGCCAGGGTGGTGGTCGCCGACCTCGGTGTGGCGACCCCGCTGGGTGTCCATGAAGGTCTCGTCTCGAGGAAGATCGGCGCCGGGACGCGGAACATCGCCAGGGGGCCGGCAATGAGTCGCGAGGAGGCTGTCGCCGCCGTCGAGGCTGGGGCCACGCTCGTGGAGAGGGAGATCGCCGCGGGCGCCGATCTCGTGGGCACCGGAGAGATGGGCATCGGCAACACGACGGCAGCCAGCGCCGTGGTGGCGGCGATCACCGGAGCGCCGCCGGAGGAGGTCACCGGGCGCGGCACCGGGATAGACGCCGAGGGCTGGCGGCGCAAGGTGGAGGTCGTCGCGCGGGCGCTCGCGCTGAACCGGCCCGATCCGCGCGACGGCATCGACGTGCTGGCCCGCGTCGGAGGCTTCGAGATCGCGGGACTGACCGGTGTCGTCCTCGCCGGGGCAGCCCACCGCCTGCCCGTGGTCGTGGATGGCTTCATCGCGGGTGCAGCCGCGCTGGCCGCGGTCACCATCAAGCCCGAGGCGCGGGAATACCTTCTCGCCGCCCATCGCTCGGTGGAGCCGGGGCACCGCCACGTTCTCGAGGCGCTCGCCCTGGAGCCCTACCTCGATCTCGCCATGCGCCTGGGCGAGGGGACAGGGGCCGCCCTCTGCATCGCGCTGGCGCGGGCGGCGCTGGCCGTGCTCACCGAGATGGCGACGTTCAAGTCCGCGGGGGTGTCCGATCGGTCCAGCGGCGAGGGGCCGCCGGCATGAGGGAGGCCTCCTCCATCCCGGTGATCGTCGTCGCGGGGGCGGCGAGCGGCGTGGGGAAGACCACGATCACCCTCGGCATCCTCGAAGCGCTCAGGCGCCGCGGGCTCGCGCTGCAGGCCTTCAAGGTGGGACCGGACTTCATCGACCCGGCCTTCCACGCCCTCGCCACCGGTCGCCCCTCGCTGAACCTCGACGGCTGGATGTGCGGGCGCGAGCATGTCCTGGCCTCGGTGGTGCGCCATGCCGCGGAGGCCGACCTCGCCGTGGTCGAGGGGGTCATGGGCTGCTTCGACGGCTGCGAGGGGAGCCGCGAGACGGGCTCCACGGCGGAGGTGGCCAAATGGCTCGGCGCCCCGGCGCTGCTCGTGGTGGACGCGCAGGCCGCGGCCCGGAGCGCGGCCGCGGTGGTGCTGGGCTTCGAGCGCTTCGATCCGGATCTCGCTCTCGGCGGGGTGATCTTCAACCGCGTGGCTGGCCCCGTCCATCGCCGCGCGCTCTTGGAGGCGGTGGACGGGGCATGCCGGACTCCCGTGCTCGGGGCCGTCCCGGCGAGCGCGGGGCTCGCCCTGCCCGAACGCCATCTCGGGCTCGTCACGGCAGCCGAGGGCGGCTACACGCCGGCGCTCCGCGAGGGGCTCGCGGCCCTCGTCGAGCGCCACGTGGACCTCGACGCCCTCGTGGGACTGGCCCGGAGCGCGATCCGCCGACCACCGGCGGACCGTGTGCCGGGCCCCGCAGAGGCTGAGCGCCTCCGGCCTCCTTCGCCTCACGCCCGGATCGCGGTGGCGCGGGACCACGCGTTCCAGTTCTACTACGCCGACAACCTGGAGGCCCTCGAGCGGGCCGGCGCCGAGCTGGCCTTCTTCTCGCCGCTCACCGACGAGAGGCTGCCCGCCGCCGACGGGCTGTACATCGGGGGTGGCTATCCCGAGGTTCACGCCAAGGCGCTGTCGGCCAATACCGCCATGCGCCGGGCCGTGGCTGGCTTCGCTTCCTCCGGGCGCCCGACGTACGCCGAGTGCGGCGGCCTCATGTACCTGGCCGAGCTCCTGGAGGACGCCGGGGGCGTTGCCTGGCCCATGGTGGGGGTGCTGCCCGCGAAGGTGCGGATGCGGCCAGGCCCGCTCACGCTCGGCTACCGCGAGGTGGTGACCACGCAGCCCTCGCCGCTGGGACCCGCGGGTGCCACGGCCAGGGGCCACGAGTTCCACTGCTCCACCCTGGAGGCGCCGCCGGCCTCGGTCAAGCGCGTCTACGCGGTGCAGGACCATGCTGGCAGCGGGGCGCGCCCCGAGGGCTTCCTCGTGGGCGCGGCCCTCATGAGCTATGTCCACCTTCACTGGGGACCCAGCCCCTCGATGGCCGCGGCCTTCGTGGATGCCTGCGCGAGGGCGCGCCGGTGACCCCCCTGGTCGGCTTCCTCACGGCCGCTCTCCTGCTCGCGACACCCCTGGCGGGCGCGGCGCTCACGCTCACCGACCTGACGGGACGCACCGTGACGCTGCCGGCCATGCCCCAGCGCATCATCTCCCTCGTCCCCGGGGCCACGGAGATCCTCTTCGCCATCGGCGCCCAGGACCGCCTGGTGGGAGTCACTGACTTCTGCGACTACCCGCCCGAGGCGCGCCGCAAGCCGAGCGTCGGCGGCATGCTGGCGCCGAGCCTCGAGACCATGGTCGCCCTCAGGCCCGATCTCGTCGTGGCCACGCCCTCCGGCAATCGCGAGGAGACCGTCGCCCAGCTCGAGCGCCTGCGCATCCCCGTCTACCTCGTGAACCCTGCCAGCGTGGCCGACGTGCTGAGGATGATGGAGGGGCTCGGGGCGGTCACCGGGAGGCGCGAGACGGCGCGGCAGACGGCGCAGGGGCTCCGGCTGCGGATCAAGGCCGTGGCCGAGCGGGTCGCCGCGCGGCCACGGCCGCGGGTGCTCTACGTCCTCTGGCCGGATCCGCTGATCGTCCCGGCGCGCGGGGCCGTCGTCACCGAGCTGATCGCGCTGGCGGGCGGCGAGTCGGTGACGGCCGGCGCCGGGGAGGGCTATCCGCGCTACAGCCTCGAGGCGGCGGTGGCGCAGGCGCCCGAGGTGATCCTGCTGGCCCGTCACAGCGTCGCGGTCGGGCCGGTGAGCCTCGAGAAGTGGGACAGGCTGACGAGCCTGGCGGCCATCAGGTCGGGACGGCTGCACGCCGTGGACGGCGACCTCTTCCACCGCCAGGGGGCGCGGATCGCGGAGGCGCTCGAGGCGCTGGCGCGCCTCATCCATCCCGGGGCTTTCCCGCGGGCCGCGACCCGATGAGCGGCGCCGGCGACGGGGCCCCGAGGACGACAGCCGCGAGACTCGCGGGGATCGTCGGCGCCCTGGGGCTCGTGCTGGCGGCCGCCGGGGCGGCGGCGCTCTTCGTCGGCAGCGCCGCCGTGACGCCAGCATCGGTCCTCGCCGTGCTGACGGGCCAGGAGACGGCGGAGGCAGTGGCGCGCGTGGTCGTGCTCGATCTGAGGCTGCCCCGCATCGCGGTGGCCGCGCTGGCCGGCGGTGCGCTTGCCGTGGCCGGAGTGGGGTTCCAGGCGCTCACGCGCAATCCCCTCGCGGAGCCCTCGGTGCTCGGCGTCTCCAGCGGCGCGGCCTTCGGCGTCGTCACGGGACAGCTCTTCGGGCTCGGGCTCACGGTGCTCCAGGCCTTCGGGCTCACGGCCCTGGCCTTTGCCGGCGCCTTCATCGCCGGAGGTGCCGTCTACCTGATCGCCAGCACGGCCGCCGGGCTGCCGGTGCACACGCTCCTGCTGGCGGGCGTCATCGTCGGGATCTTCTTCTCCTCGGCCATCACCGTGCTCATCTCCCTCGTGGACACCAACCGCCTCGGCGGCGTGATCCACTGGCTGCTCGGCAACGTGGCGCCCATCCCGGCCGGCCCGTTACTGGTCTTCGCCGGGCTCACGGCCGCCGGCGTCGCGCTCGTCGCCAGCCAGGCGCGCCGGCTCAATCTCCTCGCGCTGGGCGAGGAGGCGGCGCTGCAGCTCGGGGTGGATGCCGAGGCCCTGAAGCGACGGATCTTCGCAGGCGCGGCGCTCCTCACCGCCGCCGTGGTGGCCTTCGCCGGGCCCATCGGTTTCGTGGGGCTGATCGTTCCCCACGCGCTCAGGATGCTCCTGGGGCCGGATAACCGGGTACTGGTGCCGGCGGCCGCGCTGGGGGGCGGCGTGTTCCTCCTCGCGGCGGACACGCTGGCGCGCAGCGTCGTCGCGCCGGCGGAGGTGTCGGTGGGCGTGATCACCGCCTTCTGCGGGGCGCCGGTGTTCATCGCGCTGCTCCGATCGCGTGCTGCGATGGTAGGGCGAGCTGAGCCGTGCCTCACGGCGAGGCGAGCGAAACATGGAGACTCCCCGAGCGGAGCGAGGCTCCAACCGTGAGCCCTCTCCTGGAGGTACGCGACGTGAGCTTCGCCTACCCCTCGGCCGGGGAGGAGCGCGGGCGCGCCCCCTTCGAGATCCACGATCTCTCCCTCGCCGTGGAGCAGGGAGAGATCCTGGGTGTCATCGGTCCCAACGCCTCCGGCAAGACGACCCTCATCCGCCTCCTGTCCCGGGTCGTGGCGCCGGCGCGCGGCGAGATCCTCCTCGACGGCCTGTCGCTGATGCGGCTCGGGCGCGCGGCGGTGGCCCGCAGCGTGGCCGTGGTTCCGCAGGACGTGCCGCGGGGGTTCCCGTATACGGCCGGCGAGCTGGTGCTCATGGGCCGCTTTCCCCACGCGCCCGGACGCTTCTTCGAGAGCGAGGAGGACCGGGCCGCCGCGCGGGAGGCGATGGAGCTGGCGGGTGTGCTCGATCTCGCGCGCGAGCCGCTGGATCGGCTGAGCGGCGGCGAGCGCCAGCGTGTCGTGCTCGCGCGGGCTCTCGCCCAGCGGCCGCGGCTCCTGGTGCTGGACGAGCCCACCGCCCACCTGGACCTCCGCTACCAGGCGGAGTGCGTCGGGCTCCTGCGCCGCCTCAACGCGGAGGCAGGGCTCAGCGTGGTGCTCGTCTCCCACGATCTCAATCTCGCCGCGGAGGTCTCCCACTGCCTGCTCCTGCTCCACCGGGGCAGGGCGGTGAGCCTCGGCCCCCCCGAGTCCGTGCTGGAGGAAGCGACACTCGAGGCCGTGTACGGCTGCCGCGTCAGCGTCGAGAAGCACCCCTCGAGCCGGCGGCCCGTCGTGCACGTGGTCTGGCCTCAGCCGGACCCGGCGTCGAGGGGGTGATCCGGAAAGAGACCCTGGAGCAGACGCGGCAGGCGACATGCGGCGCCCCGGTCAAAGGGAAGCCGGTAGAGGCCCGGCCAACGGGCTGAATCCGGCACGGTCCCGCCACTGTGAGTGGGGAGTCACGTCCGACCCCCCGGAGGCCACGGCCTCGGGGGAGCCACTGGGAGCGATCCCGGGAAGGCCGGATCTGTGGCGACGATCCACGAGTCAGGAGACCTGTCCGGGGCGCATGGTTCCCCACACACCTTTCGAGGCAAGAGGAGTGGTCATGGCAAGGGACGCACGGATCAGGGGCTGGGTCGTCGCGGGACTGCTGCTCGCGGTGGTCCCCCCGCCAGCGACGGCGCAGGAGAGCAAGAGGGTTGACCCCGTGGTGGTGACGGCGACCAGGATCGAGACGCCGGCGGCCGAGGTCGGGGCCGCGGTGACGGTGGTGACGGAGGAGGACTTCAGGACTTACCACTACGCGACGGTGGACGAGGCGCTTCGCAGCGTCCCCGGCCTCGAGATCCGCCGCTCCGGCAGCTTCGGCAAGACCACCAGCCTCTCCATCCGGGGGGCGACGGCCAACCAGGTGCAGGTGCTCGTGGACGGCGTGCGCGTCAAGAGCCCGACCACGGGGCAAGCTGAGCTGTCGGACATCTCCCCGGACCTCATCGAGCGCATCGAGATCCTCCGGGGGCCCCAGTCGGCCCTCTACGGCGCCGACGCCATCGGCGGCGTCGTCAACATCATCACCAGGCGCGGGAAGGGCCCCTTCAGCGGCTCCGTGCAGCAGGAGGTGGGCAACTACGACACGCTCCGCTCGCGGGTCTCCGGCGGCGGGCAGTGGCAGATCCTCGACTACGCCTTTGCCGGCTCGCATCTCGAGAGCAACGGCCAGTTCAAGAACGACGGCTCGGAGGAGCGCGCGCTCTCCGGTCGGCTGGGGGTGGCGCTGCCCTGGGACAGCCAGCTCGCCTTCGTGGCCCGCTGGAACCGGACCGACACGGATCTGCCCGTGAAGTTCGTCTGCTGCGGCCCGCTGCCCGTGGAGCCGCTGATCGACGTCAACCAGCAGCAGCAGAGCGAGACGCTCGTGCTGAGTCTCGAGGGGAAGACGCGACCCGTGCCCTGGTGGGAGAGCCGCGGGCGCATCTCCCGCTACGAGAACAGCTTGGGCTTCCAGGACGCTGTGGACCCGGGCTATGCCTTCGACATCCCCACGTTCTCGCAGATCAACGTCGAGCGCAGGGAGGCGGAGTGGATCAACGCCTTCCACCTGGGAAAGTGGAGCACGAGCACGGTGGGGCTCGAGTACCGCCACGAGGAAGGGGAGAACAAGGGCGTGTTCCGCTCGCGGACGCACACGCAGGCCCTCTTCTTCGAGGAGCAGCTCCGCTTCTTCGGCCGGCTCTTCCTCACGGGCGGCTTCCGCGTGGAGGACCACAGCGTCTTCGGCACCGAGACCACCGAGCGCGGCTCGCTGGCCTACCTGATCAAGGGCTGGGGCACGCGGCTGCGCGGCGGCGCGGGCTCGGGCTTCCGCGCCCCCACGCTCAACGACCTCTTCTTCCCGGGCTTCTCCAACCCGGCGCTCGAGCCGGAGACGAGCTTCTCCTGGGAGGTGGGCGCCGACCAGAAGCTCTGGCAGGAACGGATCCGGCTCGGCCTCACCTACTTCCACAACGACTTCGACAACCTCATCCGGTTCGTGACGCTCCCGGCGCCCCCCTTCGTGGCCGTGGTCAACCTGGCCCGCGCGCGAACGTCGGGCATCGAGGCGATGGCCGAGGCGGATCTCCTCAAGAACCTCGTCGGCTCCGTCAACTACACCTACACCGACTCGGAGACCTCCGGGAGCAACCGGCCGCTGGCCCGCGAGCCGCGCCACCGCTGGCACGTGGGGCTGACCTGGGAGCCCCTGGCGGGGCTGTCGCTCTTCACCCAGGTCCACACCTCCTCGCGCCAGTTCGAGGACGAGACGGTGGGCTACAACCGCGGCCACACCCGCGTGGACGTGGGCGGGACCTACCGGGTGCTGGACCGCTACGGGTGGCTGCAGGCCGTGGAGATCACGGCGCGGGTGCAGAACCTCCTCGACGAAGGGTATGCGGAGGTCCGCGGCTTCCCGGCCCTGGGCACCCAGGCCCTCGTGGGCGCGCGGGTGCGCTTCTGAGGCAGCGCGGATGATCCAGGGACTCGCCGTGGAGATCGGGCCGGAGGCGGTCGTGATTTGCGCGGAGCTGCCGCTGCGGGCGCTCTCCTCCGCGGTCGTGGGCGGTGGGCTCGCTCAGGCCCGCGCCATCGTCAACCTGCACGTGCCCAAGGACGATCCCTGCGCGGACCCGGGAGCGATGGTGGCGGACTTCGCGCGGCGCGCGGCCGTCCCCGAGCCCTACGTGGGCCTCCTCACCTCGGCCTGGACGGAGCAGGCCACGGTGGGCGAGGCCTCGGGCGGGGGCTTCGCGGCCGTGGCCGTCACCACCGTCGGGCTCAGCAATCGTATCGCCGCCGGCCGGAGCGCGACGCTCGGCTGGGCGCCCTCCACCATCAACACCATCGTCATCGTCGAGGCCGACCCGGAGCCCGCCGCCCTCGTCAACGCCGTGATCACCGTCACCGAGGTGAAGGCGTTGCTCCTGATGGAAGGTGGGATCCGCGACGGTGACGGCGGCCCCGCCACGGGCACCTCGACCGACGCTGTCGTGATCGCCGCGACGGGCCGGGGGCCTCGCGCGCGCTTCGGCGGGCCTGCCAGCCCCCTCGGGTGGGTCATCGCCCGCGCCGCGAGGCAGGCGCTCGGAGAGGGTGTCCGTGGCTGGAGGGAGCGGAATCCATGAGCGTGCGCCGGGCGGCGCTGCTGCTGGGTTCGGCGGGGCTCCATGCCGCCGTACTGGCGCTGCTGGCCCTGGTGGCGGTGAAGGCGGGCTTCCGCCCGGTCCTGGTGGTGCACCTCTCTGCGTGGGAGGCCGTCACGGTGCGGCCGGCCGTGGCCGCCCCCCCGTTGCGCCTGGGCTCCGATGGGGGGCCCGCGCGGAGGATGAAGGGGATGCGCTGGGCGCGTTCCCCAGGGCCCCCGTCCGTCGAGACCGCCGCCGACGCTTCCATGAGCGGGGCGCCGAGGCCCCGGCTCCACAGCCAGGATCCTGGCGACGCCTCCGAATCCGCGCCCTCGCGGGCCCGGGAAGGGAGCGCCACCGCGGAGCAGCCTCCGGAGCGCCATGGCGTCGCGCTCGAGCGCCCCCCGGCCGCGCCCTTGGAGGACGGTGCCCGGGAGCACTCGGCATCGGGGACGAGAGATGCGGTTCCTGGTGGCCCGACGGCGGCGGCTCCATCGGGTCCAGGCGCTCTCGCCGCCGCGGGGCATGGTGGCGCGGCGAGCGCGGGCCCGGGCGCGGCGGGGAGCCCGGCCGCGTGGGCATCGGGGGGCGGGCGCGACGGGAGCCGGGGTCTCGGACTGAGCGGGGGCTCGCGGGTCGCGCTCGTGGGGTCGGGTGACGGGCGGGGTGGCGTTCCACCCGAGTACGGCCCGTATCTCGCTCGCTTCCGGCAGCGGGTCCAGGACGCGCTCGTCTTCCCCCTGGCCGCGAGGCGACGGGGGCTCTCGGGCGCGGTGGAGCTCGACGTGCTGATCGACGCGGCCGGCAAGGTCGAGAAGGTGGAGGTGGCGTCCTCCTCGTCCCATGCCATGCTGGACGAGGCGGCGCTGGAGACGGTGCGAGAGATGGCGCCGCTGCCGCTTCCCGAGACGCTGCCCGCCCGCCCCCTCAGGGTCAAGCTCCCGCTGGTCTTCGAGCTGCGCTGATCCTGCCGCCATGACGGTGCTGCTGCTGGCGGTGGCGCTGGATCTGATGCTGGGAGAGCCGCCGAGCCGCTGGCACCCGGTGGCGTGGGCCGGGCGCCTCCTCGGTGCCGGCGCGCGCCTGGCCCCGCCGGGCCCGCCGTGGCTGCTCCGGCTCCACGGGGCCCTCCTCGTCGCCGGCGTGGCGGGGGCGGCCGCCCTCGCAGCCGGGATCGCCGCGGGATGGGCCGGACGGTGGGCGTGGCTCCAAACCCTGGTGGCCGCCTGCCTCCTCAAGTACACCTTCTCGGTGAGGCGCCTCTTCGCGGCGGTGGACGAGGTGCGGCGGGCCCTGGCCCGCGGCGACCTGGCGGAAGCCCGACGGGCGCTGGCCCTCCATCTGGTGAGCCGCCCGACCGGGTCGCTCGACGAGGGCGCTGCCGCCTCGGCCGCCATCGAGTCACTCGCAGAGAACCTCACCGACAGCGTGGTGGCGCCCCTCTGTCTCTTCCTCGTGGGCGGGGTGCCGGCCGCATGGGCCTACCGCGCCGTGAACACGGCTGACGCGATGATCGGCTACCGGGACGGCCGCCTCGAGCACCTCGGGAAGGCGGCCGCGCGCCTGGACGACCTCCTCAACCTGATCCCGGCGCGGCTCGCGGCAGCGGCGCTGGTCGCGGGGGCGTGGTGCGCCGGGCAGTCCGCCCGGCCAGCCTGGGCGACGCTGAGAAGAGACGGCGGGCTCACCGCCAGCCCCAATGCGGGACGCACCATGGCCGCCATGGCGGGCGCCCTCGGCGTCACGCTCGCCAAGCCCGGCCACTACCGGCTCGGCGCGGGCCCCGCGCCGGATGTCCGCGCGATCGAGCGAGGGCTTGCCGTCGCCCGCTGGGCTTGCGGGCTCTGGCTCGCGGCGGCCGCCCTCGCGCTGGCCGTGCTGTCATGAGGCATCGCCCGCCGGCGCTCATGCTCCAGGCCACGGGCTCGCATGCGGGCAAGACCGTGCTCGTGGCGGGGCTCTGCCGGCTGCTGATGCGGCACGGCATCAGGGCGCTGCCCTTCAATCGGCGGCCTCGCGCGCGAGGCTGGCGGCCTGGGCACGCGGAAGCCAGGCGGTGCCAGCCAGTACAGCGGAGGATCACCGCGCCCGGCGCGAGACCGCCTACGAGATTCTCGCCGACGCGCTCGAGGCCGCCATCGGCCTGCCCCGCCTCCTGCGCCTCCTCGGGCTCTCAGCCTGACCCGAGAACCCCCCGCGCGCGCCGGTAATTTGTTCGCGGGCGCTGCGGGCGGGCGGTATCATGAGCCATCGCCGCCATGGGCGGCGATTTGTATCTGCACGTGAGGAGACTGAACTGAAGGTCACGGAACTGCTCACACAGGCGTTCAAGCGAGCCCTCGAGAAGAAGAACCTGGTGCCGCCCGCGGATGTCATCTGGCAGGTGCCTCGAGGGGTACATCACGCCGACTACGCCACCCCGTCCGCCATGATCTACGCCCGTGAGCACGGCGTGCCGACCGAGGGGGTCACCGTCGTCGTCACGGAAGAACTGGAATCCCTTCCGCAGGTGGCGAGCGCGGTGGTCGCCGGCCCAGGCTTCATCAACGTCGTTCTGAAGCCGGCCTCCTGGGCCGATGAGCTTCGAGACATCCTCCTGCTCCCGGACTATGGCAAGGGCGAACAGGAGACGGGTCGCCGCTACCGCATCGAGTTCGTTTCGGCCAATCCCACGGGGCCGCTGGTCATCGTCAACGCGCGCGCGGCCGCGGTGGGCGATGCCCTGGCGCGCATCCTCCGCTCGCAGGGCGCCGGCGTGGAGTGCCAGTACTACGTCAACGACGCGGGGACGCAGTTCCAGGCCCTCGCCGCCTCCGTGGAGGTGCGGCTGCGCGAGGCGCTGGGCGAGCCCGCCGAGCTGCCCGAGAACGCCTATCCCGGCGAGTACCTCGTGGACCTCGCCCGGGACTATCTCGCGCGCGACCCGGCCGGCGCCCGCGCGGTGCTGGCGCTGCCGGCCGGCGAGCGCCTCGACCGGCTGGGCCGGATGGCGGTCGAGGCCATGGTCGCCGGCCAGCAGCGTGTCCTCGAGGCGTACGGCACGACCTTCGACCGCTGGGCCCGCGAGACCAGCGATGTGCGCGCCGCCGGCCTGCCCGAGCGGGCCATCGAGGAGCTCCGCGCCGCGGGCTTCCTCTTCGAGGACGAGGGCGCGCTCTGGTTCCGCTCCACCGCCCTCGGGGACGACAAGGACCGGGTCCTCAGGAAGTCGGACGGAGACCTCACCTACTTCGCCGTGGACATCGGCTTCCACCACTTCGGCAAGTTCGCGGGCGTCGATTGCGTGATCGATCTCCTGGGCCCCGACCATCACGGTTACATCCCGCGGCTCCGGGCCGCGATGAAGGCCCTCGGCCATCCCGAGGCGACCTTCGACGTCCTCATCGTCCAGCTCGTGACGCTCCTCCGCGACGGCCAGCCGGTCCGCATGTCCAAGCGGCGAGGGGAGTTCGTGCTCATGGAGGAATTGCTCGAGGAGGTGGGCCGGGACGCCGCCCGCTTCACCTTCCTCACCCGGCGCCACGACAGCCCGCTGGAGTTCGATCTGGCCGTCGCCACGCGCCAGAGTGCCGACAACCCGGTGTTCTACGTCCAGTACGCCCACGCGCGGGTCACGAGCCTGTTCAGGACCGCGGCCCAGCAGGGCGTCGGGGTGCCGCCGTGGAGCGAGGTGGATTTCGGCCGCCTCGTGCTGCCCGAGGAGCAGGCGATCATCAAGCGCCTGCTCCAGTACCCCGAGCTGGTGGCCGGCGCCGCCCGTGCGCGCGAGCCACACCGGGTTGCCTACTACCTCGGCGAGCTGGCGGGGGCCTTCCACCCCTACTACAAGGCGCACCGGATCCTCACGGAGGACAGGCCCCTCAGTCTGGCACGGCTCGGCCTCTGCGCCGCCGTGGGCCAGGTCGTGCGCAGCGGCCTCGGCCTCCTCGGCGTCTCCGCCCCCCAGAGCATGTAATGTTTGGCGAGGCGCAGCCGGAGGCGAGCCGAGCGGAGGTGGAGGTCCCCCGAGCGGAGCGAGGGGGCGAGGCGCAGCCGGAGGCGAGCCGAGCGGAGGTGGAGGCAAGGGAATGAGGCGACCCTATGACTCGTAACGGAGCAGGCGGCGGCCCAGGGTTCTTCCAGCGCGCAGGGTTCGGGGTGGCCGCGGTGGTGATTCTCGCCCTCACCTTCACGCTCGGCATGCTCGTGGGCCGGCAGTGGACGCGCCCGGCGTCCCAGGCCGCGACCCCGGATGCCGCCAGGAAGGGCGCGGTGCCGGTGCGGCGGGGCGGTCTGGGGGAGATGGAGGCGGAGCGGCCCAGGGGCCTTTCCGAGAAGCTCACGTTCTATCAGACCCTCACCGCGCCGCTGGGCCCCACCAACTCCCACGCCAAGGGCAAGTCCGAGGAGAAGGGCAGGCCGGAGGCCAGACCCAGGCCGGAGGCCGGGCCTGCGGCCGATGCTTCGCCCAAGGCGGAGGGCGTGGCGAGGCCCGTCACCGCGCCGGGCGAGCCCGGCGGGAGCCGGGTCGAGGGCCCCGGTCGAGCTTCCCCGGCCACCGGCACCGTGTGGACGGTACAGGTGGGGGCCTTCAAGAACCGCAAGCAGGCCGACGCCGTGCAGCGGGCGCTCAGCGGCGCCGGGTTCCCGGCCGAGATCACCGCCCTGACGGCGGAGGATGGCCAGCCGCGCCACCGGGTCCGCGTGGGGTGGTTCAAGACGCGCAGCGACGCCGAGCAGATGGCCGAGCGGCTGCGCGCGGAACGGGCGCTGGCCACCTACGTGACCGCCAACTGAGCCGGTGGGGCCGGCGTCAGCATGCCGCATCGGGTGGGCCGCATCCTCATCCCGCGCGAGGAGATCGCCGCCCGCACGAGCGAGCTGGGGCGGGCCATCGGCCACGACCTGGCCGGCAGGAACCCGCTCCTCGTGAGCGTGCTCAAGGGTGCGGTGATCTTCATGGCCGACCTGATCCGCGCCATCGGCGCTCCCATTGCGATCGACTTCATGGGGCTCTCCTCGTACGGGGCGAGCGCCCGGTCGTCTGGCGCCGTCCGTCTCACTGCCGATCTGTCCGTGTCCATCGAGGGCCGGGACGTGATCCTGGTGGAGGACATCGTCGATTCCGGACGGACCCTCGACTACCTCCAGCGCAACTTTGCCACCCGCCGGCCGAAGAGCCTGTCCGTCTGCGTGCTGCTGGACAAGGTCGGGCGGCGGGAAGTGGACGTGAAGCTCGACTACGTGGGCTTCGTGATCCCGGACCGCTTCGTGGTCGGCTACGGCTTCGATCTCGGAGGGCTCTATCGCGGCTTGCCCGACATCCACGTGCTCGAGGCGGGAGCGTCCGGCTGACCGGCCCCCCCGGGGGCCGTATGCTATACTTTTTGCACGATGAACCCGTTTTACAAGAACCTCGCGCTGTGGATGGTCATCGGCCTGATCGTCATCCTCCTGTTCAACCTGTTCCAGGCCAAGGAGTCTCCCCGCGACGAGGTCGTCTTCTCCGACTTCCTCAAGAAGGTCGAGGCGGGAGAGGTGCGCGAGGTCACGCTGCGGGGCAATGCCGTGAGCGGCAAGCTCACCAACGGCGAGCCCTTCCGCACCATCACGGCTGACTACCCCGACCTCGTGAAGGTGCTCAAGGACCGGGGCGTCCGCATCAGCGTCAAGCCGGTGGACGGTAACCCGTCGTACTTCGCCATCTTCCTGCAGTGGGTGCCGATGCTGCTCTTCATCGGCGTGTGGGTCTTCTTCATGCGCCAGATGCAGGGGGGCGGCGCCAAGGCGCTCTCCTTCGGCAAGGCGCGCGCCCGGCTCATCTCGGAGAAGCAGAACAAGATCACCTTCCAGGACGTGGCGGGCGTGGAGGAAGCGAAGGAAGAGCTGCGGGAGATCATCGAGTTCCTGAAGGATCCGCCGAAGTTCCAGAAGCTCGGCGGCAAGATCCCGAAGGGCGTGCTCCTGGTGGGGCCGCCCGGCACCGGCAAGACGCTCCTGGCCAAGGCCATCGCCGGTGAGGCCAACGTGCCCTTCTTCTCCATCTCGGGCTCGGACTTCGTCGAGATGTTCGTCGGCGTCGGCGCCTCGCGCGTCCGCGACCTCTTCGAGCAGGGCAAGAAGCACGCCCCCTGCATCATCTTCATGGACGAGATCGACGCGGTGGGGCGCCACCGTGGCGCGGGCCTTGGCGGCGGCCACGACGAGCGCGAGCAGACGCTCAACCAGCTCCTCGTCGAGATGGATGGCTTCGAGACCAACGAAGGCGTGATCCTCATCGCCGCCACGAACCGCCCCGACGTGCTGGACCCGGCGCTGCTCCGCCCCGGCCGCTTCGATCGCCAGGTGGTCGTGGCGCGCCCGGACGTCAAGGGCCGCGAGGAGATCCTGCGAGTCCACGCCCGCCGCATCCCGCTGACGCCCAACGTGGACCTCAAGGTGCTGGCGCGCGGCACGCCCGGCTTCTCGGGCGCCGACCTCGCCAACCTGGTGAACGAGGCCGCCCTCCTCGCCGCCCGCCAGGACAAGAAGACTGTCGAGATGATCGACTTCGAGAACGCCAAGGACAAGGTGCTCATGGGTGTGGAGCGCCGGTCCATGATCATCTCGGAGTCCGAGAAGAAGACCATCGCCTACCACGAGGCCGGGCATGCCCTGGTGGCCGACCTGCTGCCGGGAGCCGATCCGCTCCACAAGGTGACGATCATCCCGCGCGGCCGGGCGCTGGGACTGACGCAGCAGCTGCCCACCGACGACAAGTACAACTACTCGAAGGAGTACCTCGTCAACCGGATCACGATCCTGCTGGGCGGCCGGGCCGCCGAGGAGGTCGTCTTCCAGCAGCAGACGACCGGCGCCGGCGACGACCTCGAGAAGGCCACGGAGATGGCCCGCAAGATGGTCTGCGAGTGGGGCATGTCCGACAAGATGGGCCCGCTCACGTTCGGCAAGAGCGAGGAGCACATCTTCCTCGGGCGCGAGATGTCCCGCCCCAAGGATTACAGCGAGGACACGGCCATCCTGATCGACTCCGAGATCAAGCGCATCGTCACGGACTGCGCCTCTCGCGCCCGGCAGATGCTCGAGGACAACCTCGAGAAGCTCCATGCCCTCGCCCGCGCCCTCCTGGAGCGCGAGTCGCTCGACGGCGAGGAGATCGCCCGGATCTTGCGGGCGCGGCCGTTCCAGGAAGCCCCCGCGCCCGCTCCCGCCTGAGCCGGGCCGGCCCGCGTCGCTCCGGTTCGCTCACGGTCGCCCCGCCACGTTCTCGGTCGGACGAGATGTCGCCGAGGGTTGCGACTCAGCGTGTTCTGCGGGGAGGGCCCCCGCCCCGGCCGGCGCCCGGCGTCCCGCCATTTCGGGCGGCGGCGGTGAGGGAGGGAATGGTATTTTTGTCTGCGTGGGAGCCGCGGCAAACCGGGCATGTCTGGCGGGGGTGAGGGTCGGCGACGGCCTCGACGTGGCAGTCATGGGGGCGATCAACGTGAGCCGCGACTCGTTCTACGGGGCTTCCGTGGCCCGCTCGGGCGACCACCTCCTGCGCCTCGCCGAGGAGATGACAGGCGCGGGGGCCGCCCTCCTCGACGTGGGGGCCATGTCCACGGCGCCGTACCGGCAGGGGGAGATCTCGGAGGCCGAGGAGACCGACCGCCTGACCTCGGCCGTCCAGCTGCTCGTCGGGAAGTTCGACGTCCCCGTGTCGGCCGACACGAGCCGGAGGGCGCCTGCCCGGGCGGCGCTCAAGGCCGGCGCTCGCGTCGTCAACGACGTGCGCGGGCTCGCCGGCGACCCCGGGGTGGCTCGGGCCGTGGCCGAGGCCGGAGCCGGGCTCATCGTCATGGCCTCGGAGCGGGACGGCCACGAAGGGCTGTCGCCGGCGGACACGGTGCTGGCCCTGCTCCGGGAGAGCCTGGCGATCGCCGCCCAGGCGGGGGTGCCAGGGGACGGGATCGTCGTGGATCCCGGGATCGGTTTCTTCAGGCGCCGCGGCATCCCGTGGCACGAGTGGGATTGCCAGGTGCTGGCCACTCTGCGCCACCTGAGAGACCTGGGCCGGCCGGTCTGTGTGGGAGTGTCGCGGAAGTCCTTCATCGGCGCCCTGGCGGGTGAGGCTGATCCGGCGCGCCGCCTCCCGGGATCGCTGGCCGCCGCGGCGGCGGCCGTGCTCGGCGGAGCGCACATGATCCGCTCCCACGACGTGGCCGAGACCGTGCAGGCCGTCAAGGTCGCACTGGCCATCCGGCAGGCCGGGGAAGGGGCGTAGGCCCGTGTGGGCTCTGCTCCAGTCCTTCCGGGTGCGCGACGCGGTGGACATCCTCCTCGTGGCTGTGGTCCTGCACCGCGTGCTCGTCATGCTCCGCGGCACGCGGGCGCTTCAGATGCTGGCAGGGCTGGGCGGGCTCATGGTGGCTTCCTTCCTGGCTCGCCGGCTGGAGCTGTTCAGCACCAGCTGGATCCTCGAGAACTTCTGGTCGGTGTGGGTGCTCGCCCTGGTGGTGCTCTTCCAGCCTGAGCTGCGGCGGGCGCTGGCGGAGATCGGGCGGAGCCCCCTCTTCCAGGGGATGACCCGGGCCGGCCAGGAGCGGCAGAGCCACGTCATCGACGATGTGGTGAAGGCCGCCGACTCCCTGGCCGCCAAGCGTATCGGGGCCCTCATGGTGCTCGAGCGGACCACTGGGCTCAGGAACTACGCCGAGCTGGGCGTCCCGCTGGATGCCCTGGTGTCGGCCGACCTCCTCGTGAGCTTGTTCTTGCCCTACTCTCCCCTCCACGACGGAGCCGTTTTCATCCGCCACAACCGTGCCGTCGCTGCCGGGTGCTTCCTGCCCCTGTCCCGGAACACCCAGCTCGGACGGGCCATGGGGACGCGGCACCGCGCGGCCCTGGGGCTGTCGGAAGAGACCGATGCCGTGGTCCTTGCGGTGTCGGAGGAAACGGGGCGCATCTCGCTCGCGGTGGGGCGCCAGATGGAGACGCCGCTGGACCGCGAGCAGCTCCGTCAGCGGCTGGCAGAGCTGTTCGCGCTGGCCCCGGGGCCCTCACCCGGGCGCGCCCCCTGGTGGGTGCCGGCGCGGGGATGGCTGAGGAGATGACGGCCCTCCTTCAACACTGGCAGCTCAAGGTCGCCGCGCTGGCCGTGGCCACCGCCCTCTGGGTGTTCGTGACGACCTCGGAGAAGGCGGAGGTGGTGGTCGCAGCTCCCCTGGAGATCGACGCCGTCCCGCCGGGCGTCCAGGTGGTCGGCGAGCGGCCCGACAGCGTGGACGTGCAGCTTCACGGGCTGCGCGCCATCCTGGGACGGCTCGGCCCCGACCAGGTGAGGGCGCGTGTGAGCCTGGCCGGCGTGCGGCCGGGCGAGGTGGTGCTTCGCGTGCTGCCCGAGCAGATCGTCGTCCCGGCCGGTGTCACCGTGCTGCGCGTGAGCCCCTCGCGGGTTCGGTTCGTCGTCGAGGCCTCCCGCTCCTCCCGGCTCACGGTGGTTCCGCGACTGACCGGCAGTCTGCAGGACGGTTATCGGGTCGTCGGCGTCAGCGTCACGCCGGCGGACGTGCAGGTGGAAGGCCCCGCCTCGCAGGTGAACGGACTGACGGAGATCGCCACGGAGCCCGTGAACCTCTCAGGCGCCACGGCCACGATCGAGCGGATGGTGGCCCTCGCCGCACCGGCGGGCTCGATCCGGATCGTCGGCGAGCGACGCGTCCGGGTCGTCGTCGAGGTCACCGGCGCCGGGACGAGGAACGGTGACTCCACGGGAGGGCGCTCGACCCTCCCCGGACGGGAGCGGACATGAGCCGCCTCTTCGGCACCGATGGGATCAGGGGGGTCGCCAATGCCGAGCCCCTCACCACCGAACTGGCCTTCCGTCTCGGGCGGCAGCTCGTCGCCACCCTCCTCGAGCACCACGGCGTCGAGAACGCGCGCTTGGTGGTCGGACGGGACACGCGGCTGTCCGGGCCCATGCTCGAGGGGGCACTGGTTTCGGGGGCTCTGTCGGCTGGCGGCGACGTGTACGCGGTCGGCGTGTTGCCCACGCCCGCCATCGCCTATCTCACCCGCGCCCTCGAAGCCCACGGAGGGGTGGTGCTCTCGGCCTCGCACAACCCCTTCGAGGACAACGGCATCAAGATCTTCTCCTCCGAGGGCTCGAAGTTCCCCGACGCCTGGGAGGACGAGATCGAGTCCCGGCTGAGGCAGCCCGATGCGGCGCCCAAGCCCACGGGGGCCAGCATCGGACGCCACTTGCCCCATGCCAGCGCCGAGGCGGACTACGTGGGCTATGCCATTGGCACCTGCCCGGTAAACCTCACCGGGCTCAGCATCGTGGTGGACTGCGCTCACGGCGCCACCTACCGGGTAGCACCCCGTGTGTTCCGCGGACTCGGGGCCCGCGTGACGGTGCTCGGCGCCCGGCCCGACGGGCGCAACATCAACCTGGGCTCAGGGGCGCTGCATCCGGAGACGCTGCGGAGGAAGGTTCTCGCCCTGGGCGCCCACCTTGGCGTCGCCTTCGACGGCGACGGCGATCGTCTCATCTCCGTGGACGAGCGCGGCGAGATCCGCGACGGTGACTACGCGCTGGCCATCTGCGCCCGCCACCTGGCCGCGCAGGGGCGGCTCCGCGGCCAGGTGCTGGTGACCACCGTGATGGCCAACCTCGGGCTCGACCGCGCGCTCGGCGAAGCCGGCATCCGAACGGTGAAGACTCAGGTCGGCGACCGCTACGTCCTGGAGGAGATGCTGAGGCTCGGGGCGAACCTGGGCGGGGAGCAGTCCGGCCACCTCCTCTTCCTGGATCACGCGACCACGGGGGACGCGATCGTCTCGGCGCTGCAGCTCCTGACCGTCATGCGCGAGACCGGCAAGTCCCTGTCCGCGCTCTCGACGTGCCTCACCAAGTTCCCCCAGGTGCTGCTGAACGTGCCGGTGAGGGAGAAGCGGCCGCTGGAGGACATCCCAGGGCTCACCGCCTGCGCCGAGGGGCACGACCGCGAGATGAACGGTTCCGGGCGCATCCTGCTGCGGTACTCAGGGACCGAGGCGTTGCTGCGGGTGATGGTAGAGGGCGAGGACCAGTCACGGATCGAGCGCATGGCCGCCGAGCTGGCGGGGATGATCCAGCGGGAAATCGGGCGCAGATAAGTGACCAGCATCAAGGGCATCGGCGTGGACCTCGCCAGGATCCCGCGGATGCGCAAGGTGATCGAGCGCTGGAACGATCGCTTCCTCCAGCGCGTCTTCACGGAGGAGGAGATCGCGTACTGCCGGCGCCGGCGAGATCCGGTCCCGCACCTCGCCGCGCGCTTCGCCGCCAAGGAGGCCGGGCTCAAGGCGCTCGGCACCGGCCTGCGCATGGGGGTGAGGTGGAAGGAGCTCGAGGTGAGGCGGGAGCCGGGGCAGGCGCCAATCCTGGTGCTGTCGGGGCGCACGCGGGCGCTGGCGCACGCGAAGGGCGCCCGGCGGGCGCTCCTGTCGCTGACGCACGATGGCGACTACGCCCTGGCCCAGGTGCTGCTCGTCGGTGGGGAGCCGGATGGCGAGGCGGAGCGCGGGTAGGCTCGTGCTGAGCCTCGCCCTGCTCCTCCAGGGTTGTGCCGGGCTGATCCCCGAGCCTGTCGTGAAGCCTCCGGCTCCCGGGACCGCGCCCGTCGGGGGCAACTTTGCCGTCGAGCGTGGCCGTCCCGGCCTCGTGATCGCAGCCCCCCACGGCAGCTCCGACAGCGCCACGGACCTCATCGGCGCCGACCTGGCTCGCCTCACGGGGTGGAGCGCCGTGGTGGTCCGGGGCTTCTCTCGTCTCGACGTCGCCGGCCGCAGGCTCAACGTGAACCGCCCCACGGAGAGCGTGCCGGGAGAAGCGCCTCGCCTCGAGGCACACACCGCCGCCGCCCGGGAGACCTTCGACGCCTACCGCGCTCACGTGGCAGCGGCGTCCCAGGGTCCGTTGCGGCTCTACGTCGAGCTCCACGGCAATGGCCGGCAGGGCAGCGCCCAGCGCATCGAGATCGCGACGGTCGGCGTGACGCGCGACGAGGCCTGGCGGCTCAAGAGCCTCCTCGAGCTGGTGCGCGATGTCCACGTGCGGGGGCGAGACGGGCTGCCCCGGCTCGAGGTGCTCGTGGAGCCGCTCGATCCGCTGCATTACACGGCCTCGGCGGCCAAGGACGAGGGCGTCCTCAAGACGGCCGAGCGCGCGCTGCACATCGAGCTGCCGCGGGCGATCCGCACCACGCACCGGGAGGCCTACACCACACTGCTGGCGGATTTCCTCGCCCAGGCCGGCCGCCTCCTCGCGCCTCCCGGCAGGTAGCCATGCTCCCGGTGTTCACCGCGGCCGAGATGCGCGCTCTCGACCTGCGGGCCACGAGCCAGCTCGGCATCCCGGGGCCGCGTCTCATGGAGGCGGCCGGCGCGGGGGCTGCCCGGCTGATCGCCGAGCGCTTCGCGCCCATCCGGGGCAAGGGCGTGCTCGTCCTCTGCGGGAAGGGGAACAACGGCGGCGACGGCTTCGTGGTCGCCCGCCACCTCAAGACCCGGGGCGCCGGGGTGAGGGTGCTCCTGTGCGGGCGACGCGCGGAGGTGAGAGGGGATGCAGCCCGGGCGCTCGGCCGATGGCGCGGGCGCGTCGAGGAGATCGTCACCGTGGCCCAGGCCGCCGCTGTCGGGGATGCGGCCCGGGCGGCCGACGTCGTCGTCGACGGGCTCCTGGGGACAGGCCTCGAGGGGCCCGCACGCGGCATCACCGCCTCGGTCATCGAGGCGATCAACGACTCCCGGGCGCCTGCGGTGGCGCTGGACCTGCCGTCGGGGCTCAGTGCAGACGGCGCAGAGATCTCCGGCCCCACGGTCAGGGCCCGCTTCACCGCCACCTTCGCCGGCTGGAAGCGGGCGCTTCTCGTGCATCCGGCCGCCGGCTACGCTGGGGAGGTGGCGGTGATTCCCATCGGCATCCCGGAGGCCGAGGTGGGCCGCGGGATCGGCACCTGGCTCCTCGAGGAAGCCGACATCAGGAGCCACTTCCCCGCCCGCCGTCGCGACGCGCACAAGGGCAGCTACGGCCATCTCCTGATCGTGGCGGGATCAGTGGGGAAGACCGGGGCGGCCGCCCTCGCCGGGCGAGCGGCGCTCAGGAGCGGGGTGGGGCTCGTCACCGTCGCCACCCCTGCCTCGCAGCAGCCCATCGTGGCGTCGCTCGGCATGGAGAGCATGACCGAGCCCCTTGCCGAGACCGCTGCGCAGACTCTCTCCCTCAAGAGCAAGGGGCGGATCCTCGAGCTGGCCGGCCGCACCGAGGCCGTGGCGCTCGGCCCCGGCCTCTCCCTCGACCCGGAGACCCAGTCGCTGGTCCGGGAGCTCCTGCGCGAGCTCCCGAAGCCCATGGTGGTGGATGCTGACGGGCTCACCGCCCTGGCCGGCGCGTCCGAGCTGCTCGAGGGCGCCGCCGGTCCCAGACTCCTCACCCCGCATCCGGGAGAGATGGCGCGCATGCTCGGGGTCCCGGTGAGCCAGGTGCAGGCGGACCGCATCGAGATGGTCCGCGTCTTCTGTGCGCGTCGTCGGGTCTGGGCCGTACTCAAGGGAGCGGGAAGTGTGATCGGCGCGCCGGACGGGGACGTCTTCGTCAATCCCACGGGCAACCCCGGGATGGCGACGGGCGGATCGGGCGATGTACTCACCGGCATGGTGGGAGCCTTCCTGGCGCGGGGGCTGGATCCGCTCGCCGCGCTCCAGTCGGCGGTGTACCTGCACGGGCTGGCGGGCGACCTGGCCTGCGCCCGGTGGGGAGAGGAGGGCCTCATCGCCGGAGACATCATCGAAGCCATTCCTGGCACGCTGCGACCCGAGACGCCGCCGGCTCGGCAGCCGGGAGCCGCCGGGCGGCGGGCCGGGGGGCGCCGCGACGACTCGCGATGAGGGTCGCCGAGACCTTGGTCTCCCGGACCCCGGAGGAGACCCGGGCCATCGGGGCGCGCCTCGGGGAGAGGCTCGGGCCGGGCGCCGTGGTCGGCTGCATCGGCGAGCTGGGCGCGGGCAAGACCTGCTTCCTCCAGGGGCTCGCCGCCGGGCTCGGCGTCACGTCGCCCGTCACGAGCCCCACCTTCGTGCTGGTGAACCATTACCGCGGCCGCCTGCCGGTGCACCATCTGGACGCCTACCGGACCGAGAGCCTCGGCGAGCTTCTGGATCTTGGCGTCGAGGAGCTGTTCCACGGCGACGGGGTCACCATCATCGAGTGGGCGGACAAGCTGCTCCCGCTTCTGCCTCCCGCCGCCCTGATCGTCAAGATCTCGGGGCTCGGTGACGAGCCCCGGGAGATCATCATCGAGGGGCCGGGCGAGGGTGCGTCGCCTCGTGGGTGACCCCGGGCGCCCCGCCGAGCGGGGGGTGCGTCCGGCCCGGCTCGTCCTGCTCGCCTACTGCGTGTTCGTCGTCTACGGGTCCTTCTTCCCCTTCAACTTCACCACCGATCCGGCCCTCATCGGTGCGCAGGCCTCGAAGATCGTGCTTCACCTGTTCGACGTCGGCGGGAAGCGCGCCTTCTCCATTCCCGACCTCGCCAGCAACGTCTTGCTGGGTCTGCCTGTCGGCCTCCTCCTCGTGGCAGGGAGGATGGTGGGCGGGTCACTTCCCGCGCGCCTGGCCGGCGTGGCGCTGCTCGAAGCGATGTTCGCGGCTGCCGTGGAGGCTGGCCAGGTCTTCACCCCAGGCCGGACGGCCTCGGCCGTCGACGCGGGGGCGCAGGTGGCAGGCGCACTCGCCGGCGCGGTGGCCGGGCTGGTGTTGCTCGGGGCGCGGAGCGAGGCCCTCGGGCGCCGGGTTGCCGGGATCATGCGCCGGAGTCCTGGCATCATCCTCGTGGCGGTGATCGCGCTGGCCCTGGCGGCGGAGTCGCTCTACCCGTATGCGGTGACGCTGGACGTGTCCACGGGCTGGGGAAACCTCAAGCGCGGCCAGTGGGCTCCGCTGGCCAGCTTCACTCGCCACTTCTGGGGAGATCTCGTCGTCGAGCGGGGGCTTTCCTATGCGGCCCTTGCCGTCGCCGCGCGCTCGGCGCTGCGGCCGGCGGCGAGTGGCCGGGCAGGCGCCTGGATCTGGCTCCTCGCCAGCGGGCTCGCGGTGGGCCTCGAGGGAGCCACGCTCCTGGTCGTGGGTCGATCGCCGAACCTCGATCACGTGATCCTGGGCAGCGCCGGCGCTCTGCTGGGAGCCGTGGTGGTCGAGCCGCTGGCGCGCGCGGGGTGGGTTCGCGCTCACGCGCCCGCGCTCCTGATCGTGGCCGCCGCGTCGCTGCTGATCTACGAGGAGCTGACGCCCTTCGACTTCGTGCTCTCTCCGGGGACCCTGCAGGCGAAGCTCCGGCGGGTCGACTGGATTCCCCTGGGCGCGTACTTCTTCGCGAGCAGCCAGGGCGCGCTCTTCGATCTGGGCAAGAAGGCCCTGCTCGGAGGTTTTCTCGGCGCAGCCCTCGGAGCCGGGGGGCGCCGCGCTCCGTGGGCGTGGACGCTCGGGCTCGGCGTCCTCCTCGAGGCCGCGCAGCTGCTCGAGCTCTCGCATGTGCCCTCCACCACGGATGCGCTCACGCTGGCGGCTGGCGCGGCTGCCGGGGCGGCGCTCCTGGCCCGGTACCGGCAACGCCCGGCGGCGCTGCCGGCGCACGCTCACCCTGTATCGGACTGACGACATTGACCGGGTTCGGCGCCCCGTGATACCTGGGACGACATGGCGAGCGGGGCAGGGATCGGCGAGTGGCCCGAGGAGGACCGGCCCCGCGAACGGCTCTATCACAAGGGTGCCGAGGCGCTGGCCGATGCCGAGTTGCTGGCCATTCAGCTCGGCTGCGGGGTGCGGGGGCAGAACGCGGTGGAGCTGGCGCGCGAGATGCTGATCCGGTACGGGTCGCTCTCGGCCCTGGCCGGGCGGGGCGTGGCGGAGCTGGCCGGGATCCGCGGGGTCGGGCGCGCGAAGGCGGTGCGGCTGGCCTCGGCCTTCGAGCTGACGCGGCGGCTGCGCTCGCGCAATGGCGCCGCGCGGGTGATTCTGAGCAGGCCCGAGCAGGTCTACGCCCGCTACGGGCCGCTCATGGAGGATCTCGACAAGGAGGTCTTCCGCATCGCGCTGCTGGATGCTCAGAACGGGCTCGTCAAGGACGTGGTGGTCTCCGAGGGCACGCTCTCTGCCAGCCTCGTGCATCCGAGGGAGGTGTTCAAGCCGGCGCTTCTCGAGCCGGCCGCTTCCCTGATCCTCCTGCACAACCACCCGAGCGGTGATCCCACCCCCAGCCGGGAGGATGTCCGGCTCACCCGCCAGCTGGTCGAGTGCTCCCGGCTGCTGGATCTCCGGATCCACGACCACGTGGTGATCGGGCGGGGCCGCTTCGTGAGCCTTGCCGAGCGCGGTACCCTGTGAAGGGGAGGATGAGATGAAGATCCAGGGCGTGGGACATGTCGTGCTGAAGGTGCGCGATCTGGAGCGTTCGGTCCGGTTCTACGCGGGCGTGCTCGGACTCAAGGAGGTCGGGCGTCTCGGGAACCGCATGGTCTTCTTCTCGGCCGGCGTGAACCACCACGACCTGGCCGTGCTCGGCGTGGGACCTGACGCGCCCGCGCCGCCTGCGGGGGCCGTGGGGCTCTACCACGTGGCCTTCAAGGTCGGCAACTCCCTGGCGGAACTCCGGGAGGCCAAGGCCCTGCTCGACGCGCGCGGAGTGCCCATCCGGGGGCTCAGCGACCACCGCGTGAGCCAGTCGATCTACACGGAGGACCCCGACGGCAACATGGTGGAGCTGTACGTGGACGCTGACCCGGCCATCTGGGCCGAGGATCCAGCCTCGGTCGCGACGGCCGGGCCGCTAGCCCTTGGCTAGCCGTTCCACTTCCTTCTTCGACAGGGTCTGGATCCGGGCGAGCAGGGTCTTCACCTTGCGCTCGGATGCATGGTCGGCGAGGATCAGCTTCTTCGACTTGGTCCCGTTGACGATGTAGGCGACCCAGTCGTCGAGGCGCGGCGTCCCCCGCCAGGCGACGGTGAGCCCGTTGAGCCGCATCCGTTTCTTGCCCTCGATCTTCGCGAGCGGCTTCCGGCTGGCTTCCATGCGTGGAATCCTCTCCTGGCGGTGGTGACGGCGTCCTGCGCCTGCATCATGTTCTGCGTCTGCCTCGCAGCCTTCGCGTCGAGCGCCACGGACCCCCGTGCAGCGCACCAAACTTATGGACCCGCGCCAGGGGTGTCAAGGCCTCGTTTCGCCGCGCCAGATGCGAGCGCGGGCGCGCCGGATTCGCTCCGCCCCCGTCAATGGCGGCTCCTGTGGACGGCCTCCACGCCGTGGACGGCCAGGCCGTCTGATACGGGCGGCGCGCCCGCGAAGGCGCGTCAGGCCGTCCGATTTTCGCCTCGGTGGATGGCTGTGGATAAGTGGATATCCTGTGGGCTATTTCCCGGGCGCCAGGAGCTCGTCGAGGATGCGACGGGCCAGGAGTGGCCCCCGGGTGATGAGCCCGGTGAAGTACGCGCAGGCCGTGGCACCGCTCTGGAGTGCCAGGCGCGCCCTTTCCGGCGTGTCGATGCCGCCGGTCGCGATGATCTCGAGCTCCGCGCCGAAGCGCGCGCGCAGCCGTCGCACGTTCTCGAGCGTCGTGGGAAAGAGCGCGGGCCCGGAGAGCCCACCGGCCTTCTGCGACAGGCGCGGCTCGTCCACGCGGCGCGTGTTCCCGCAGTTCACGATACCGAGGCCCGCATCCAGCGCCGCCGGGATGATCTGCTCCTCGTTAGCCTCCCGGTAGTCCGGCGAGACCTTCACGATCACCGGCCTGGTGGTTGCCGCCCGGACGGCCTTGAAGAGCCGGGCGAGCTCGGAGGGCTTGCGCGACCACTCGTAGACGAGGCGCGTGTTGGGCGAGGAGATGTTGATCTCGACGAGATCGCCGAGCGGAGCGAGCCCCCGCACCACCTCGACGTGCTCCTCGATGCACTCGCCGGCGGCGGCCACGATGAGGGGAACGCGGTGGGGCAGGCGCGCCAGCGCGCGGCGGTAAGCCTCGAGGCCCGGGTTCCTGAAGCCGTTGCAGTTCACGAGCCCGGGGCCCTCGGGCGTGCGGATGCGGACGAGGTTGGGGTGCGGGTGGCCGGGGCGCGGGCGGACCGTGATGCTCTTGGTGGTCACCGCGCCGAAGCCGAGCCCCATGAGGCGGCGCAGGATGGTCGTGTCGTAGTACATGGAGGAGAGGATCAGCGGGTTCGGCAGCGTGACCCCTCCGAGCGTCACGGCGAGCCGGGGGTCGGCCCTGCGGAAGACAGACAGCCGGTCGAGCGGGAGCAGCTTGAGCCCCCACTGGCCCAGCGGAACCGCCACGCGCTCCGGGAGGTGAGAGAGAACGCCGCCGTAAAAGGCGCGGTAGACGAGGTCGGCGGCGGCGGTCATCACTCAGGGCTCCCGCCGAGCATAAACGATCGGAGCGCTCCGGGCCAGCGCCCGGGCAGGGCCGCGCCACCTTTCACCGCGCCTTCGTTGACTCGCTGAGGGGGCTCCGATACAGTGGCTGCATGACACGCGCGGTCAGCGCCGAGCAAGTCGCTCAGCGCCTCGCGGACCTTCCGGCAGACATCCCCGCGCTCGAGCTCCTCGTGCTATTCGGATCGGCGGCCAAGGGTCGGGCCAGCGCCGGTAGCGACGTCGATCTCGCCGTCAGATGCCAGGGCGCGGCCGACGTCGACGCCCTTTACCTCGCCATCGCCCCGCGGCTCGCGAGCGACCGTGTGGACCTGGTGGACCTTCGTCGCGCCGGGCCCTTGCTGGCCTTCGAGGTGGCCCGGACAGGCAAGCTCCTCTTCGAACGGCGCTCCGGAGCCTTCCGGGAGTTCCAGTCGCTGGCCTCACGCCGCTACTGCGACGCCGAGAAGCTCCGCCGCTCCCAGCGGCGGGCCATCCAGCTGTTTCTCGAACGGGTGGGACTGGCGTGAGTCCGGTGGACGCGGCCGTGATCCGGCGAAAGCTCGGGCACATCATCGCCTCTCTCGACGGCCTGCGCCCGATCGCTGACCTGAGCCTCCTCGAGTACCGCGCCCGCTTCTACGAGCGCAAGGCCGCGGAGCGGATCCTGCAGGAGGCCATCGAGGCCGCTCTCGACATCAACGCCCACCTGATCGCGGAGGGCGGGGGCGAAATTCCCGACGACTACTACGGTGGGTTCGTGAGGATCGGGCAGATGGGAATCGTCGCTGTCGGGCTCGCCGATTCGCTGGCTCCATCAGCCGGACTCAGGAACCGGCTGGTTCACGAGTACGAGGCTCTCGACGACGCCAAGGTGCTGGGGGCCATCCGGACGACCCTGGAGGTCTACCCGCGCTACGTGCAAGCCATCGAGGCCCATCTCTCCAAGGCCGGTCTGTAGCTCCGAGTGTCCTCCTCCGATCAGCTGGGCTCCCGGCCGTGAGGAGTTGACGATCATCCACCGACGCTGTAGATTTCCTCACGCGGACGATTAGCTCAGTTGGCAGAGCACCGGCCTCACATGCCGGGGGTCACTGGTTCAAGTCCAGTATCGTCCACCAGATCCGACGCGGAGCGCGCAGGCGCTCCGCGTTCTTCTTCGAGCGCCAGGCCCGTTGTCCCGGTGGCCCCGATCGTGCAGGCCTTCGTCTCCGGCCGGTGCGGGAGCGCACCCGGCAATTCTTGCGTGGTCGCGCAGCCGCGGGTCGGCGAGACGCGGCGACCGCCGGAAAGGCGGCGGGCGGAGAAATCACCCATGATAGACTGCAGAGCGCGGACGCCCGAGATGCGCGCTTCGACGATCCACCAACCAGAGCCCGGGAGCATGCTCCCCCAGCCAGAGAGGTGCCAGGCGTGAACGCTATCTGCACGCGCGCGCTCCGCGTCGTCGCAACGGTTGTCGTCGTGGCCACGCTCCTGACGCTGGCCGGGTGCGGCCAGAGCCCCGAGGTCAAGAAGCAGAAGGCGGTCGAGCGGGCCGAGCAGTATCTCAAGGACGGAAAGCCCAACGAGGCCATCATCGAGCTGCGCACTGCGCTGCAGGTGGACAAGGACTTCGTCCCCGCGCTGCACGCTCTGGGCCGGGCGTACTCGGCCAAGGCGTGGTACGCCGATGCCGCGCGAGAGCTGAGCCGCGCCCAGGCGCTGGCGCCGGACTCGGTGCCCGTGGCCACGCAGCTCGGGCGCGTGCTGGTGGAGCTGGGCGCCTGGTCGGATGCCGAGGCTGCCGCGGAGGTGGTTCTCTCGCGGGAGCCGGGGAGCGCGGACGGGGTCTTCGTCCGAGCGGCCACGCTCCTCGGACAGCGCCGGCTCGAGGAGGCGCTGGCAGTGCTGGAGACAGCCTCGCGGGGTGGTGTGACGTCGACGCCCGAGCTGCAGAGCGTGCGCGCCGAGGTCCTGCTCCTCCAGGGGAAGCCGCAAGAGGCCGAGCAGGTATACCAGGCGGTCATCGCCAGCAACCCGAAGGACGCTCGGAGCCTCGCCGGGCTCGCGGGGATCCTGCTTGCCCGCGGGAAGCCCGACGAGGCGGCCCGGCTCTACGCCGATGCGCGGGCAGTGAAACCGGCGGACGCCAGGATCCGGGTGGGGCTCGCGCTGGCCAAGGACCGGCTGGGGAAGCGTGACGAGGCCATCCGGGAGCTGGAGGAACTTGACGGGCGCGCCCGGACGGCGGCGGTGATGATGGCGCTGGGGGAGCTGTACCTCAAGGCCAACCGCGCCAGCGATGCCGCCAGCGCCCTGGCGCCAGTAGTCCAGCAAGCCCCGAAGTACACGCGGGCCCGTTACCTGCTCGGGTCCGCCTACCTCGCCGGCAACCGGCCGGATCAGGCGATCGTGCAGCTCGAGGAGCTGAACAAGCAGGTCCCCAACGAACCTCTCGTCCACTTTCGCCTCGCCCACGCCTACGCGCGGCGGGGTCGCGCCCGAGAAGCGCTGGTCCTCCTGAACGGGCTTGCCAAGCCTCTCGAGAAGGTCGCCGACTACCATGCCGAGCGCGGGCGGGTGCTGCTCTTGCTCGGCCGGCGCGACGAGGCCCTGCGTGCCGCCGGAGAGGCCCAGCGGCTGGCCCCCCAGAGCCCCCAGCCCTATCTCCTCCTGGGGCACATCCACGCCCAGGGGGGGAACAGCAAGGCCGCGCGTGAGATGTACGCCAAGGCCGCCGAGGTGGACTCAGGCTTCGCCCCGGCGCACGTCGCCCTGGGGCGCCTCCACGCCGCCGACAAGGACATGAACGCAGCGCTCAAGGAGTTCGACCTCGCCGCCCAGGCCGATCCTCAGTCGCTGGTCGTGGCCCGGACGAAGGCGGCTGCCCTGGTCCAGCAGGAGCGGGCGAAGGAGGCCGTGCAGTACGTGGAGACCATGGCCAAGGCCCAGCCCAGGGAGGCGGGATTCCAGTCACTGCTCGGTGGGCTCCACAGCCGCGAGCGCCGCTGGGACATGGCGGCGGCGGCCTACCGGAAGGCCCTCGAGATCGACCCGAAGGCCCTCGAGCCGCGCCTGGGGCTGGCGCGCGTCGCGCTGGCGCAGGAACGGGAGGAGGAGGCCATAGGGCACCTGCAGGCCGTTGTCAAGGAGCGGCCGGCCCAGCCCACGGCCGTGTTGCTGCTGGGGGCGCTTCACGACAGACGGGCGCAGTACGACCAGGCCATCCAGGTGCTGGAGGCGGCGGCCAAGGCGGATTCCCGCCAGCAGGCCTTCACGCTTGCCCTGGGCGACCTGTACCTCAAGAGAGGGCGCTACGACGAGGCGCTGGCCCGCATGTCCGAGCTGCTGGGCGAAGCGCCGGACCTGGCGGTGGCCCGGCTCATCCGCGCACAGGCCTACCTCTCCAAGGGGGACGGCGCCGCCGCGCTCAAGGACGTGACCGTGGTGGTCAGCGCCAACCCGAAATCCGACAGGGCGCAGTACATGCTCGCGCGCACCAACGCAGCCCTCGGGCGGCTGCCCGAGGCTCGGGCCGCCTACCGCGAGGCGCTCAAGCTCAACCCGGAGATGGCCTCCGCGAAGGCGGAGCTGGCGGCCCTCTCCGGACAGAAGCCCGAGGCGGGAGCCGGCACCGAGCCTCTCGCGAAGCTCCAGGAGGCCGTGAAGAAGGAGCCCAGGAACCCCGCGCTCCGGGAGGAGCTGGCCCGGGCCCTGCTCACCGCCGGCAAGGGGAAAGAGGCCCAGGCCGAGCTCAAGCAGGTGCTCGAGCAGGCGCCGGCACGGGGCTCGGCCAACTACCTCATGGCCATCGCGCTGGGCCGGGATGGCCGCCCCGACGAGGCCGCGACCCACCTCGCGGCGCTTCTCCGCACCAACCCCTCCCACGTCGAGGGCAACGTCTTGATGGCGGCCCACCTGCAGCGGCAGGGGCGCCGCGAGGAGGCGATCAAGCACCTGGAGGCCGCACTGCGCGTCAACCAGAGCCTGGGTGGCATCAAGCTCCAGCTCGGCCACCTCTACCTTGCCTCCAATCGCCTGCCCGATGCGCTCAGGATCGCGCAGGAGCTCGAGCGCGCCGCTCCCAAGAGCCCCGAGCCCCCTCTGCTGAGGGGCATGGCGCTCCTGGCCCAGCGCAAGGCCCCGGAGGCCCTCGAGGCGTTCGGGGCGGCGCTGAAGATGAAGCCTGACCTGGCTGAGGCCCATCGCGGGTCGGGGCAGGCGCACGAGACGCTGGGCCAGGTCGACCGCGCCATCGCCAGCTACCAGCGGGCCCTCACGGTCAAGGGAGACGACGTCACGGTTCTGAACAACCTCGCCTGGCTACTGGCCGAGGTGCGCCGGAACCCGGACGAGGCGCTGCCCCTGGCCAGCAAGGCCGCCCAGCTGGCGCCCCAGGCGCCCGAGGTCGCCGACACGCTGGGCTGGATCCACTACCGCCGGGGTAAGTACGCCGACGCCGAGAAGCTCCTGGTCCCGGCCGCGGAGCGCGCGCCGAAGAACGCCACCATCCAGTACCACCTCGGGATGACCTACTATCGTCTCGGCAAGAAGGGCGACGCCGCCTCGATGCTGCGCCGAGCGGCGAATCTCGACCCGAAGCTCGGCGAGCGCGAGAAGCTCCAGGACCTGATCAAAGAGATCGGGGGCTAGCAATGAGCGCACGCTGCACGGTGCTGGCGGCGCTGGCGCTGCTCGTGGCCGCCGGCTGCTCGCAGAGCCCCGAGGGGCGGAAGCAGGCGGCTCTGGCGCGGGGCGACCAGTTCCTCAAGGAAGGCAAGACCAACGAGGCCGTCGTCGAGCTGCGGAACGCGCTCCAGATCGACAAGGACTTCGTCCCGGCGCTCCATGCCCTGGGGCGAGCCTATGCCGCCAAGAGCTGGTACGGCGATGCCGTGAGAGAGCTGGGCCGGGCTCAGGTGTTGGCGCCCGAGTCGGCGCCGATCGCGGCCGAGCTGGGACGGATCCTGGTGGAGCTGGGAGCCTGGACAGAAGTCGCCGCGCAGGCGGACCGGATCCTGGGGCGGGACGCGAAGAGCGCCGATGGCGCCTATCTCCGGGCTGCGGCCCTGCTCGGGCAGGGCAAAGCCGACCAGGCCCTGGCCGCGGTGGCTGCCGCCGAGCGGGGGGGAACTCCAATTCCGGAAGCCCAGACTCTCCGTGCCGAAGCGCTGCTGGTCGGGGGAAAGCTCGCGGAGGCAGAGGAGGCGTACCGGGCCGCGCTCGCGGGGAATCCGAAGGACGCGAAAGCGCTGGGCGGGCTCGGCGCCGTGCGACTGGTCCGGCGGGACTTCCAGGAAGCGGCCCGCCTCTTCTCCGACGCCCTGGCCGTCAGGCCGCTGGACCCGAGGATCAGGGTGGGCATGGCCGCCGCCGAAGAAGCACTCGGGAGGCTCGATGAGGCGATCAGAAAGCTGGAGGAGGTGGAGGGTCGGGCGCGCACCCCGATGGTGGCCATGGCGCTGGCGGGGCTCTATCTCAAGGTGTATCGAGGCCCCGACGCCGTCGGCGCGGTCGCTCCGGTCGTCGTGGCCTTCCCGCGGCTGGCCCAGGCGCGCTATCTCCTCGGCATGGCATATCTGGCCACCAGCCAGGTGGACCAGGCCATCGCCGAGTTCGAGGAATTGGGCCGGCAGTCGGCCGCTGTCCCGCTGGTGCAGTTCAGGCTCGCCTCTGCTTATCTCAGGCGCGGCCGGGCCCGTGAGGCTCTCGGCCGCCTGGAAGAGCTGGCCAAGGCATTCGAGAAGGCTCCGGAGTACCACGTCGAGCGGGGGAGGGCGCTCCTGGCGCTGGGACGCCTCGACGAGGCCCTCAGGGCCGCGAGCGCCGCGCAGAGGCTGAACCCGCAGGCGCCCCAGCCCTATCTCCTGCTGGGACAGGTCCGGGCCCAGCAGGGCAATGCGGGCATGGCCCGAGAGATGTTCGTCAAGGCGGCCGAGGTGGACGCCACCTATGCCGCAGCCCACCTGGCCCTCGGGGGCCTCCACGTCGCCGAGAAGGACATCGAGTCTGCCCTCCGGGAATTCGACGCGGCCGTCAAGGCCGATCCACGGTCGCTGGTCGCGGCGCGCGCAAAGGCCACGGCCCTCGTGCGCGACAACCGGCTGAAGGAGGCCATCGCCTTCGTGGAGGAGGCGCTCAAGCGCGATCCGCGAAACCCGGGGTTCCATACGCTGCTCGGAGGCCTCCATCTGCGAGCAAGCCAGTGGACCCAGGCGACGGCAGCTTTCCAGCAAGCGTTGACGATCAGCCCGCGGGCGCCGGGGCCACGGCTGGGACTGGCGCGCGTGGCGCTCGCCCAGCAACGGGAGGACGAGGCCATCGCCCAGCTCCAGGCTGTCGTGAAGGCCCAACCGTCGCAGTCCACGGCGGTGCTCCTGCTCGGCGCCCTCTACGACAATCGCGCCCAGTACGATCAGTCCATCGCTCTCCTCGAGGCGGCCGACAAGGCGAGCCCGCGGCAGGCGGCGTTCGTGCTGCCGCTGGCCGACAGCTACGTGAAGAAGGGCCGATATGACGAGGCCATCGCGCGGGCGGGGGAGCTGCTCGCGCAGAACCCGGAGCTCCACGCGGCGCGGCTCGTGCGGGCCCAGGCCTTCCTCTCAAGGGGTGACGCCGCCGCCGCGCTGAAGGACGTGACCGAGGTGGCGCGCGCCAACCCCAGGTCCGAGGTGGCGCAATACATCCTCGCGCGGACCTATGCGGGGCTCGGCCGGCTGCCCGAGGCCCGGGCCGCCTACCGCGAGGCGCTCAGGCTCAACCCAGGTCTCGCGCAGGCCAAGACGGAGCTCGCCGAGATCTCGGGCGAGAAGCCAGACGAGGCGGCGCTCCGGCAGCGCGCCGAAAGGCTCCAGGACAAGGTCCGGAAGGATCCAGCCAACGCCGACCTTCGCGAGGAGATGGCGCGAGCCCTGCTGGCCATGGGCAAGACCAAGGAGGCCCAGGCCGAGCTCAAGCAGGCGCTCGACCGGGCGCCGGGGCACCCCGGGGCGAACTTCCTCATGGCCCGCACTCTCGCCGGCACGCGCCCCGACGAGGCGGCGGCTCACCTCCTGGCCGTGCTCCGGGCCAACCCCGCGCACGTCGAGGCCAATCTCGCCATGGCCCCCTACCTCCAGCAGAAGGGGAGGCGTGAGGAGGCGATCCGCCACCTCGAGGCCGCGCTTCGCGTGAACCCGAATCTCCACGACGTCAAGTTCCGGCTAGGGCTCCTCTATGCCCAGGTCAATCGCTTCGGCGAGGCGCTCAAGCTGGCCCAGGAGGTGGAGCGCGTGGCCCCGAAGCATCCCGGGCCGCCCACACTGCGCGGGCTGATGCTGCTGGGCCAGCAGAAGCCGAAGGAGGCGCTGGAGGCCTTCTCGGCCGCCCTCAGGCTCCGGCCGGATGTCTTCGAGGCCCACCGTGGCCAGGGCGAGGCCTATCAGGCCCTGGGCCAGATGGACAGGGCGATCGAGAGCTACCAGCGGGCGCTCGCTCTCAATGGCGAGGATCCCGTCGCGCTGAATAACCTGGCCTGGGCCCTGTCGGAGCATCGGAAGAAGCCGGACGAGGCCTTGCCGCTGGCCCAGAAAGCTGCCAGGGGCGCCCCCGAGTCGCCGGACCTGCTGGACACCCTCGGCTGGGTCCACTACCGCCGCGGCGCCTATCCCGAGGCGGAGAAGAGCCTCGCTCAGGCCGCTGAGCGAGCCCCGAACAGCGGCATCATCCAGTACCACCTCGGGATGACGTACTCCCGGCTCGGCCGGAAGGCCGACGCAGTCTCGGCGCTGCGGCGGGCCGCCCAGCTCGACCCAAGGCTCGGCCAGGCCGAGGGAATCGATGCGCTGATCAAGAGGCTGGGCGGATAGGCGCGACGGTCCGCGCCGCGCCCCCGCGTGTCGTCCTCCCCCTCGCTGCTGCGGCCCCACGGTGCCTCGGGGACCCGGGCCGTTTGCCCGCCCTCGAGCCCGCTCTCCGGAGGGCCCCGACCTGACCCTTGTTCTTGTGGGGCGTGCCTCGGTGTCGGCAAGCGGCCGGGCGGTGAAGGCGTGATCGGGAAGGTGAGGGTACGGCGACTGACGGTGTGCCCAGAAAAGACGAGGGCCGCGACCCTGAGGCCGCGGCCCTCGTGAGCGCGTGCGGAGAGCGCCGCCTACTTCCGGCGGCGGAAGCCCGCGACCGCGCCGAGGCCGAGAAGCCCGGCGCCCAGCAGGATCAGGCTCGCGGGCTCGGGAACCAGCGCGTGAATCACGAACCCGGTCGGCAGGAAGTTCGACAGACCCTCGAACGTGATGAAACCCAGGCAGCCAGGGGCCATCCCGGCAGCAACGCAGGCCGCGGCGCTCAGCGGGCCGAGCCCACCGGCAAAGGCGGTCACCGCATAGGTGACGGGCGCGTCCGGCCCGACCCCGTCCGAGTCATACGAGAAGAAAGAAACCAGGGACGGCAGACCAGGCACGGAGAAGATGTCAGGGCAAGAGGGAGACAGCCCCGCGCCCTCAGGGAAGCCGCAGTCATCGGCTGTGCCGTTGATTCCATCGGGCCCCGGGTTGCTGTTCACGGTCTCCGTGAAGCCGACCACAAGACCACCCACGATCGGCGCGGGAAATGGCGGGAGCCCGATCGAGGGGATCAAGGTGATGCTCGAGGCGAACGACCCCGACGTCAGGAAGGCATGGGTGCCCAGGATGGGGTTGTTGTCATGCCGGAGCGTGACGCCCGGGACAGGGATGGGGCTGCTGGTAATGGCAAGCGGGGGGCTCGTTGCCGGGTTCGGAGCCTGGATCACCACGCGGCTCTGGGCCGACGGAACGACGCAGTCTCCCCACTGGACGAGGGTGGGGGTCACTGTCGTGCATCCGCCACCTGGGCTGAAGGTTGCGCTGGTGAACGTGATCCCCTGGGACCAGGACCACGACGGGACGACCGCCGCAGACGCAGGCAGGGCGCCCAGCAGCAGCGCGCCCGACAGCAGGGCAGTGCTGGTCAACGCCCTGGCGGAATTTCTTAGCAGCCTCATGGAGAGCCTCCTGTGTGTGGGTACGTTTGCCATTTCAGGCGATGGTGTCTGCAGGGCCCGTGCCAGCTGGAGCCATCCCCTGGACAGCCACTGAAATGAATGTCCTTCCAAATACTTATACAGCTGACGGATGCCCCGCTGTTTCCTGGCGCTTTCGAGAGGTCCCGAATCTGTAAACTTTCGCGACTCCACGGGTGCAGGAGGCCCCTCCTCCCGCGATAGCTCTGGCCCCATGGAATCCTTTTCCACAGGATGTTGCGGTCGCCATTGGCGGCCTTTACCGCGATTCCAAAGGCTTTCCGGGCAACTGCTACGGGCTCGAGGGACGAGGGGCCTGTCCAGGTCCCGCACCCCCGCCCGGGTGGATCCAGGAATCAGACAGGTTGACAGGCCCCGGGGCGGTCATGGTCCTGGCGACCCCCCCATTGAGTGTCAAGGTTTCTGACACGGCTCCCTCCCGAATGGGCACTCGCAGGGGGCAGGAACGCGGTACCGCCTCCTCCACTCCCCAATTCCCCCCATCCGTGTGGGGCAGCACTTCCCCCAAATGGCTGTGGAAATCGCGGCCGGGATGTCCGATTATCGACGCGTGCGAAACGAGGACGAGCGGCGGTTCGGGTACCTCGTGGTCAGCGACCTGCACATTCAGGAGGCCGAGCACAGCCCCACCGGCCGCCTCTTCTACTTCGACGAGGAGTTCTCCGACTTCCTCCAGCACTACCTCGACGGCCGGCCGTGGCGGCTCATCATCAACGGGGACTTCGTCGAGTTCTACCACATCCCCGTGAGGCCCGATCCGGCCGACCCGCTCCTCGCGGGGGTGACTCTCTACCCCACCGACTTCAAGTTCTTCCCGGGCACGGAGTGGCAGAAATCGGTGTGGAAGCTGGACGTGGCCCTGAAGGGACACCCCCGGCTGCTTCGAACGCTCGCCCACTTCCTCGCGGCGGGCAACGAGATGCACATGATCCGGGGCAACCATGACCTGGAGTTCTGCTGGCCGCAGGTCCAGGAGCACTTCCGGCGCCGCATCGCCCAGCACCCCCCGGAGGGCGTCACCGCGGAGGAGATGGACGCGATTACCCGGAGTCGGATCACCTTCCACCCGTGGTTCTACTACGAGCCGGGGCTTCTCTACGTGGAGCACGGCCACCAGTACGACGGCTACTGCTCGAACGCGCACAACCTGCATCCGGTCCTGCCCGGCAACGACCGCCGGATGGAGCTGCCGATCTCGGCCCTGTCCATGCGGTACTTCGGCTCGCGCATCACGATCGTCGATCCCATCGCGATGGAGAACGTGAACTCGATCCCGCGCTACATCTGGCGGCTGATCCGCACGAATCCCCGCCAGGTGATCCGGATGCCCTTCTACTACCTCGAGATGGCCTACCGGATCCTCTCGAAGATCACGCGGCCGCCCGAGGCGCTCGACGCCGCCGTGGCGGCGGTGGCGGCGACGCGGCGAGACGAGATCGTGCAGCGGTTCGGCCTCGACGCCGAGACGCTCGGGCGCATCGAGGGGCTGGCCGAGCGCCCGATCATCCGGGAGCGGATGACGTCGCTCCGCTGCACCCAGATCGACCTGGTGGCGGTGGGACTCCTGGGCAGCGTGGTCGGGGTCGTCGCCGGCGCCCTCGGCATCCCCGGCACCGGCGCGTGGGCGGGCGCCGGGATCGTGCTCCTCGTGCTGCTGCTCCTGCTCGCCGGGAAGCACCGCATGTCCAAGATCAACGACCATCGAAACCTGCGGGACATCGCCCGGCGGATCCGGGAGATCATCGGCGTCCGCTACGTCGTCTTCGGGCATTCCCATGACCCCGACCTGATGCCCTTCGCCGCGTCGGAGAATGGCGCGTACTTCAACGTCGGGACCTGGATGCCGCGGCAGGGCATCGGGCAATTCCTGTACTTCGAGCTCCAGGCCGCCGCCGGCCCGCCGAAGGCCCGGCTCATGCGCTGGAATCGCGAGCGGTCGGCCGACGTGGGCCAGGCGATCGCCGAGCGGGCGCATGGCCTGCGCGAGGCGGCGCTGGGCGCGGTCACCGGGCGGGGGACGGCGTGAGCGTGGCGCGTGGCGCGATGTGCCTCGCCGGCGCGCTCGTCTGGCTCGCCGCCGCGGGGGTCGCCGTCGCCGCGGATCCGGCGCCCGCTCCACCTCCCCAGGGGCAGGTCATGGCGGCTGCGGCCGCGGCCGCGCCAGGCCCGCCTGCGCCCACGATCCCCTTCGGCATCACCGGCGTCCTCCAGTTCAAGAACTTCTCTCACTTCCACGACACGCCGCGCGATCACCGCAACATCCGGAACGAGGGGATCGCCGAGCTCACGTGGAAACGGCGCCTCAGCCCATGGAGCGAGATCCGCCTCGTCGGCGAGGCCCGCGTGGACGACGACGAGTTCGCCGACGGGGTGCATTTCCAGATTCCGGAAACCACCAAGCGCCGCAGCATGCTGAACCTGAACGAGGGAGTGCTCCGCCTGCACCGCACGCCCGTGGAGGTGACGCTCGGGAAGCAGACCTACGCCTGGGGGACGGCGGATGCCGCCAACCCCACCGACTACCTGAACCCCTATGACCTGCTGGACGTCCTGGACCGCACCAAGATCGGCATCTGGTCGGGCGCCTTCACGGCCACGGGAGGGCCGCTGAGCTACAGCATCGTCTTCGTGCCGGTCTTCACCCCGAGCCGGGACCCGCTCCCCCGGAGCCGGTGGGCCCCACGGGTCCCCCCGGGGTTCGTGGGCGTCGTCGACGACCGGGAGCTGCCGGGCAAGGGCCTCGACACCTGGCAGCTCGCCTCGCGGCTGAAGGCCACGGTGCGCGGCTGGGACGCCTCCATCAGCTACTATGACGGGTACGAGAACACCCCCGTGGTCCGCCGCGGGCAGGTGCCGGTCACGCCGTTCTTCACGGTCCCGCGGCTGACCCCGGTTTACACGCGGCTGCAGGCGGTCGGCCTCGACTTCTCGACCACGTTCGACAAGCTCGAGGTCCACGGCGAGGGAGCCTTCAAGTTCGTCGAAAGCCGTGGGCGAGACGACCGGTTCCAGTGGATCGTCGGGGCGAACTACCCCCTCGACGAGCTGCCGGTCAAGTGGCTCGAGCGGATCGACCTCATCCTGGAGTATGCGCGCGAGACCTTGCTCGACACGCGGGAGGACTCGCCCTTCGAGCGCTCGCGGGGGTTCTTCAGCGCCGCTTTCCGAAACGCCATGGCCGGGCGGGTGCGGCTCAAGTTCAACGAGGAGACCCAGTTCTCGCTGAGCGGGAGCACTGACTTCGAGTCCGCCCCGAACTACTACGTCCAGTTCAAGCTCACCCATAAGCTGACCGATGCCTTTCACGTCGAGGGGGGCGTGGACATCATCGCCGGCCCCCAGGACAGTTTCTGGGGCCAGTGGCGGGACAACGATCGGGCCTTCGCCCTGCTGAAGTACTTCTTCTAGCGTGAGTTTACCCCGCAGCGTCCGCCGGCGCGCTTCAGCGTAACCTACTTCGCCTTTCCCGATCGACGGTTACCGGCCTCGCCTCGTTCGCCGGGATCGTAGCTACTAAACGAGTGTCTCGGCAGACGGCTTTCAA
>JACPIQ010000046.1 GCA_016188005.1 Candidatus Rokuibacteriota bacterium
GCCTGGCGGCGGTCTCCACGTTCGGAACCCTCGCGCTTCCGAAGTTGCTCGCTCGCGGGTACGACAAGCGCCTTGCCGTGGGCGCGGTGGCCTCGGCCGGCGGCCTCGATCATCTCATCCCCCCCAGCATTCTCATGGTCCTCTACGCGTCGGTGACCGAGGTGTCGGTGGGCAAGATGCTGATGGCGGGATTCATTCCCGGGATGATCCTGGCCGGGACCTTCGGGCTGGTGGTGTGGGTCTGGGTGTGGTGGACGCCGGAGGCGGCGCCCCGCGAGCCGGCGGCCTCGTGGGGCGAGCGGCTCGGGGTGCTCCGCAAGGCCGGCGTGCCGCTGCTCCTGGTGCTCGCGGTCCTGGGGTCGATCTATCTGGGCGTGGCGACGGCGACGGAAGCGGCGGGAATCGGGGCGCTGGCGAGCCTGGGCGTGGCCATGGCCCGCCGGAAGGTCACGGCGGAGCGTCTGTGGCAGGGGCTCCAGCACACCGTGCAGACGACGGCCTTCATCATGCTCATCGCCGTCGGGGGGAAGCTCCTCAGCTGGGTGCTCACCTATCACCAGATCCCGCAGCGGCTGGTGGACGTTCTCGTGCAGGCGGAGGTCAACCGGTGGATCCTGATGGTCGCCTTTCAGCTGATGTACATCGTGCTGGGCATGTTCATCGACCCCGTCTCGATGATCATCGTCACCATGCCGGTCCTGGTCCCTGTCCTCACGGCTCTCCACTTCGATCTCATCTGGTTCGGCATCCTCCTGATGGTGAACATCGAGATGGCCCTGATCACCCCTCCGGTGGGCTTCAGCCTCTACATCCTCAAGGGTCTCGCGCCCGACAACGTCACGTTCAACGATGTGCTGGCCGGCTGCCTGATCTTCGCCCTGGCGGACCTGGCCGTGATCGGGACCCTGATGGTGTTCCCGGAGCTCGTCCTGTGGCTGCCTCGGACGATGGGGTGAGGAACCATGAGAATCTGGTATCAGAGCTACAGCGCGATCGGCTTCGACCCCCGGTGGGCCTACTACGAGGAGCACCTCGAGCGCCACGTCCGCGAGGTGGCTCGGCCCACTACCGAGGTGTCCGTCCACGGGGTCCCGCTCATGGTGGACCGGATGGTCAACTCGCGCTATCTGCAGTACCTGCACGCCAGACAGGTCCACGAGCACGCGCTCCTGGCCGAGCGTCAGGGCTATGACGCCTTCGTCCTCGGGGGGATGCTGGACCTCGCCTACCATGAACTGCACGAGCTCCTCACGATTCCGCTGCTCTTCATCGCGGAGACGTCGTTTCACGTCGCCTGCCTCCTGTCGCCCAACTTCTCGGTGATCGCACCCAACGCCGCGGTGCTGGCGGGGATCGAAGGCCGGGTCGCGGAGTACGGGCTCGGCTGCCGCTACGTACCGGGCGTGCACCTGGGCGGGATGCCCCTCGAGGAGATGGTGGCGAGCTTCGCAAAGCCGGCGCCGGTGCTGGAGCGGATCTCGGCGGCGGCGTGGGAGGCGATCGGCCGGGGGGCCCGCCTGCTCGTTCCCGGCTTCGGCGCCCTGAACGTGTTCCTGGTCGCGCAGGGCGTCCGGGCATGCGACGGGATCCCCCTCCTGGACAACACGGCGGTGCTCATCAAGATGGCCGAGGCGCGGGTGGACCTGCACCGCCTCGGCGCGCGAGGCGGGCGACGCGGCCCGGGGGCTGCTCCCTCGCGGGAGGAAGTGCAGGCGGCCAGACGGCTCTACGGACTCGAGTAGGGAGACAGCGGGAGGAGGGGAGAGGAGCCATGGGGAACGGCGCGAGGATCTGGACCCAGAGCTGCTCGGCGGAAGGGGATGCCGTCTGGGGCGTGTATCAGGAATCGGTCAAGCGGCATGCCGCGAGGATTGCCCGCTCCGGGACCGAGATCGAGTTCCACGGCGTGACGAGCACCTTTCCGGGCATCGACCACCTCGACAGCGCCGAGCACCTGGCCACCGTCGAGGTGATTCGCAACGCGATCCACGCCGAGCAACAAGGCTATGCGGCCTTCGTCATGATCAGCACGATCGACGCGGGCCACCGGCAGATTCGCGAGCTGACCGACCTTCCGGCCGTCTTCATCACCGAGTGCGCCGTTCACCTGGCCTCCCAGCTGGCGGGGCGCTTCGCCTTTCTCACCCACAACCGGATGATCCTGGAGAAGATGCAGCGGATGGCGCGAAGTTACGGTCTGGGCGGGCGGATGGTCGACGGCGCCTCGCTGGACCTGACCTATCGGGATTTCCGGCGCATGTACGAGGACCCGGCCCCGGTCCTGGCGGCCTTCGCCAGCGAGGCCCGGAAGGCGGTGGGCCGGGGCGCGGGGATGCTCCTGCCGGCCGGGAACCCCGTGAACATGTTCCTGCTGGATCACGGGGTGCGGGACGTCGATGGCGTCCCTCTGCTCGACAGCTTTGCCGCGGCGATCAAGGCGGCGGAGGCGCTGGCGGATCTCCAGCGCATGGGCATCACGCGGGGGACGTCGCCGGCCACCAGGGAACAACGAGAGGGGCTTCGCGCCCACTACCTGTCCCCACGCTAGCGGCGTCCGGGCTGGCCTCTCGGCGCGTGGCCGTATATGATGGCGAGCGAGCGGTCCTGGCCGTCGCGGGCGGAGACGAGAGGGGCCGGGCCGGGCGCGGGATGCGCCGAGTCACCGCGGGAGTGACGGGGAGAGGCAGACGACCATGCTTCGGGCGGGAATCGTGGGGGCCACGGGAATCGCGGGCCAGCAGTTCGTCGTGGCCGTGCAGGACCATCCATGGTTCCAGATCGCGCGGCTGGCGGCCAGCGGCCGCTCGGCCGGGAAGACCTACGGTGAGGCCCTGCGCGATGCCGGGACCGGCGCGCGCCGCTGGTGGTGCGAGGAAGAGCCGTCGGCCGACGTCCTGGCGCTCCCGGTCGAGGACGGCGACCAGCTCGATGCCCGGGGGCTGGACATCATCTTCTCGGCCACCGAGTCGGACGTGGCCCAGGTCCAGGAGCCGCGCTTCGCCCGGACGACGCCGGTGGTCAGCACGGCCTCGGCCTTCCGCTACGAGGCCGACGTCCCGCTGCTGGTCCCGAACGTGAACATGGCGCACGCCGAGCTCCTCCACACGCAGCGGACGGGCCGCGGCTGGAAGGGGTTCGTCGTGCCGATCCCGAACTGCACCGTCACTGGCCTCGTGATCACGCTGAAGCCCCTGGCCGACCGGTTCGGCCTGGAGTCGGTGGTCGTCAGCACCATGCAGGGGCTGTCCGGCGCGGGCCGCTCGCCGGGCGTCGTGGGGCTGGACATCCTGGACAACATCGTCCCCTACATTCCCAAGGAAGAGGAGAAGGTGGAGCGGGAGCTGCAGAAGATCCTCGGCACCCTCTCGGCCGGCGCCATCCAGTCCCACCCGGCCGTGGTCAGTGCTACCTGCACGCGGGCCAATGTCATGGAGGGGCACACCGAGGCCGTGTTCGCGTCGCTCACCCGCCGGGTGAGCCTGGACGAGGTCCGCGCGGCCCTCCGCGACTGCCGCAACGAGGCCCGCGAGCTGAAGCTGCCCTCGGCGCCGGAGGAGTGGATCCACGTCCACGAGGATCCGTTCCGCCCGCAGCCCCGCCTGGACCGCAACCGGGGCCACGGCATGACCACCACGGTCGGCCGCGTCCGGGAGGACAAGGTCCTCAGGAACGGCGTGAAGTACCTGCTGGTGACCCACAACACGCGGATGGGCGCCGCCGCGGGGGCCGTCCTGGTGGCCGAGTACCTGAAGGTGCGGGGGTTCCTCGGGGCGTAGCCGGCGCCGCGCGGGCGGGACCGGCCCGCCGGGGACCCGGGCCGAAGCCATGAGACGGCTGACACTGCGGCGCCGGCTCCACACGGTGCTGCTCCAGTGGTTCCTGCTGCTCGTGATCGCCGCGGGGGCGGTCCTGGCGCTGTCCTTCCCGGGCGTCCGCCGGAACCTGGTGGACGACCGGCTTCTCCTGGCACGCACGATCGCCCATTCCCTCGACGCCACCCTCTCCACCGCGATTCAGGACCTGGGCCGGCTGTCCGCGGAGCTGCCGGCGCTGGACGCCGAGGTGGCCGGCCGCCTGCGGATCTTCCGGTTCCAGTCGCCGTTCCGGGAGGCGACCTACATCCTCGACGAGCGCGGCACGATGATCGCGTCGGACCCGACCGACGCGGCGCCGCTGCCCGCGCTGCGGCTCGGGCACCACGAAGCCGTCACGCCGCTCACGCGCAAGCCCGGAGGCGAGCAGCGTCCCGTCCTGGCCATCGTCCTGCCGTTCCGCCGGAACGGCGCCACCCGCTACCTCGTGTCGGAGATGAATCCCCTCGGCTCGATGGTGAGCGCGTTCCTGCAGGGGCTGGGGCTGGATCCCGACATGCACGTCGTCGTCCTCGACGAGAACGGGGTCGTGGTTGCGTCGCACGATCAGCAGCAGATCTTCCGGACCCTGCCGGGCGCCGAGGCCTACGGCGAGCGGATCCGGGCGCATCGCCCGCTGGTCCGGGAGGATCTCCGGTGCGAGTTCGCGTCCGAGCGGCACGACGCCGCGGACGTCCTGATGGTCATGGTCCCGCTGCGCTTCGCCCCGTGGGGCGTCGTCATCCAGCAGCACAAGGCCAAGGCCTTCTCGGGACTGTACACCAGCCGGCGCGGTTGGCTCGTCGCCGGCGTGATGCTGGCCGTCATGGGGCTGCTGCTGTCACGGACCCTCTCGAAGTCGGTCGTCGCGCCGATCCAGGAGCTGTCGCGCCAGGCCGAGACCATGCGCAGCGGCGATCTGTCGAGCCGGATCGCGGTGTCGGGGGACCACGAGATCGAGCTGCTGGCCCGGACGCTCGACGAGGCACGCGAGCGGCTGGCCTCCACGCTCGGCGCGCTCACGACGCTGAACGAGGACCTCGAGGGAGAGGTGGCGGCCCGGACCAGGGTGATCCAGGCGAAGTACCTCGAGCTGCGGCTCCTGCATGCCGTCTCGCAGCTCTCCACCCAGGAGCGCGAGCCCGACCGCATCGTTCCGGAGATGCTGCGGCTGATCGCGGAACACTACGCGTTCCCCGCGGCGGCGATCGTGACGCGCCCGTTCGAGGGGCCGGCGGCGACGTACGTGGTCCCGCACGAGAGCGAGATCCCGTGGCTCGCGGCGGGGCGGACGCCCCCGGACACGTGGCAGCGGCGGGAGATCGCCTATCAGGGGAGGGTGCTGGCCGAGCTGTTCCATCCCCGGGTGGAGGACCTCGACGAGCAGGTGATGGGGGCGCTCGCGCACCAGCTGGCCATCTCCCTGCACGGCGCCTACCTCTGGAAGCGTACGATGGTGCAGGATGCGCAACGCCAGGGGCTGGTGCGTCGTCTGCTCAGCGCCACGGAGGAGGAGCGCCGGCGGCTCGCCCGCGAGCTGCACGACGAGATCTCCCAGCTCTTGACCGTGATCCAGCTGTCCCTGCACCATGTGGACCTGAACACACCGGAGATGAGCCGGGCCCGGGATCTCCTGGCGAGGACGCAGCAGGAGGTCCATCGCATCATCTATGATCTCCGCCCCTCGCTCCTCGACGATCTGGGGCTCTCCGCGGCGCTGAAGTCCCATGCCCAGGAGCATCTGGCGCGGCAGGGCCTGAGCCTGAACCTCGAGATCGAGGAGGGGCTGCCGGCGCGGCCGGAGATCGAGATCGCGACCTTCCGCATCTACCAGGAGCTGGTGACGAACATCCTGCGGCACGCGCAGGCGGAGCACGTGTCCATCGAGCTGTACGAGCGCGAGGGCATGCTCGTCCTCGCGGTGGAGGATGACGGCGTCGGGTTCGATCCGGACGCGAAGTCGGCCGGGGTCGGGCTCACCGGGATGCGGGAGCGCGCGGCGCTCCTCAAGGGGTCGATCCGGTTCGACAGCGAGCCCGGCCTGGGCACCCACGTGGTCGTGGAGATCCCGATCCCATGATCCGCGTCGTCATCGTCGACGATCACGATCTCGTGCGCGAGGGGATCCGCGCGCTCCTCGAGCAGGACCCGGCCTTCGAGGTCGTGGGCGAGACGGGGGACGGGCAGGAGGCCATCCGCCTGGCCCGGCGCCTCCGCCCCGACGTGCTCCTGATGGACGTCAGTCTCCCCGGCGGCATCGGGGGACTCGAGGCCACCGAGACCATCGTGGCGGACTGCCCGGGGTCGAAGGTCATCATCCTGACGCAGTACGAGAACCGCGAGTACATCAAGCGCGCCATCCGGATCGGCGCCCGGGGGTACCTGCTGAAGCGCAGCGTCGCGGCGCAGCTGAAGGAGGCCATCAAGACGGTCCACGCGGGGCAGCGGTACCTCCACCCGCTGGCGGCCGAGGAGCTGGTGGACCTGGTGACGACGGGCAAGTCGCTCGAGGAGGACGACTACGACCGGCTGACGCCGCGGGAGAAGCAGGTGTTCAAGCTCCTGGCGGAGGGCAAGACCAGCCGCGAGATCTCCAAGTACCTGACGATCAGCCTGAAGACCGCCATGACCCACCGCACGAACATCATGACGAAGCTCGCGATGCACTCGAGAGCGGAGCTGATCCGGTACGCGATCCGCAAGGCGATCATCCCGGTGGAGGGGCCGTGAGGCCGGCCGGCGAGGTCGGGCGGGAGCGGGCCGGGCGCTCAGTAGGGGTGGAGCGTGTCGGCGATGCGCTTGAGGTCCCGCGGCGGCAGATCGGTCTCGACCTCGATCCAGAACTCCCCGCGCCTGAGGACCAGACGGAGCAGCGCTCCGTCCCGCCACCACGTCGAGTCGGGCACGTCGGGGAGCGGCTGGCTGGCGGCCGGATGGGCGGGCATGGGGCCCCCTCGTCGCTGGGTCACCGACAGGCGGCGCTCGGCCCGCCAGACGATGACGAAGGTCGGCTGGGGACTCAGGGTGACGGTCAGGCGCGACGGGCGGTCGCCGAGCGCCGCGGGCCGGTAGGCGGGGACGAGCGGCGCGAAGCCCACGCGGCGCTGCACCTCGACCAGGCTCGTGAGGATGAACGGCCCCGGGCGCGTCTCCGGGAAGAAGAGGGGGACGCCCAGATGGAGCGCGCGGAGCACGAGGAGCACCCCGAGGGTGATCAGGGCGAAGCTGCCGAGCCCCGTCAGACGCACCATGGCAGCACGGCCAGCAGGATCGCCGCCGCGAGGGCGATGGTGGCGACGGGAAGCGCGTCGTCGCGCCGGCTGCCGCCGAGCAGCACGTCCACCCGCTTCCTCAGTGCGGCCCTGGCCGCCAGGTCGCGGCGGTCGGTGGACTCGTAGATCCTCAGCAGGGTCCGGGTCAGCAGCCGCGGATCTCGTCCGGCCACGGCCTCGGCATCGCACTCGATCTCCACCTCGAGGCAGTACTCGCGGAACGACCAGAGCGCCACGGGGTTGTAGCACTGCAGGAGCCTGACGAGGAACAAGGCGTGAGCGCGGACCCAGCGGCCGCGTCGCCAGTGGGCGTTCTCGTGCCGGAGGACGATGGCGAGCTCGTCCTCGCTCATCTGCCCGAGTGCCCCTCGCGAGACGATGACCCGGGGGCGCCCCGGCCAGCCTCCGGTGGCCAGCGCGATGTCCTCCGACGGGCTCAGGACCACCTCGCAGCGCTGCCAGCCGGGCAGGCTGCGGGCGAGCTGCGCCAGCCGCTCCGGCACGGCCGCGGGGCTCGTCCTGGGCCGGCGCAGCGCGGGCAGGAGCTCCTGCCAGACCGTGAGGCCCACCATCATCAACCCCGCGAGCAGGACGACGTGGTAGACGCGGAGGCCGGCCGGCAGCGGCACCGCGAGCAGCCGGCCGCTGTCCAGCCACGCGAGCCGCTCGCGGAACTCCAGGCCGGCGCGGCCGGGGACCGCCGCCGTGAGCACGGGCAGGAGCAGCAGGAGGGCCAGGAGGAGGCGCTTCGTCCTTCCTGAGGCGAGATCCACGCGCCGGGCCCAGGCGTAGAAGACGATGCCCATGATCGACGAGTGGAGAGCCACCTGCCAGAGGAAGGACGGCAGGGGGGGCATACCAGGAGGCCGGGATCACTGACCCCCGAAGCGCTCGTCGTACTCCAGGGCGTGCTCGCGGCGGAGCTTGTCCTTGCGGATCTTCCCGGTGAAGATGCTGGTGTCCATCGGGAACGACTCGGGCGTGAGGTGGGCACCCGCCATGTGCCAGATGAGGACGATGAGGAACGCCAGGAGCGCCTCATTGCTGTGCATGACCTTTGCTGCCGGGATGAGCTCGGCCGGCAGCACCCGCGAGAAGAAGATCGGGAAGTACAGGATGAACCCGCTCAGCGCCATGATCGCCGCGCCGAAGATGAGCCCCCAGTACTCGAACTTCTGCCGGTAGTCGAAGCGGCCGAACCTGGGCGGCGTCTCGGCCCGCCCGACGTAGTAGCGCAGGTTGTCCACGGCGTCCCGGAAGTCCTTCCGGGCGAGGAGCATCGACGGCTGGCTCCGGCGGGTCACCACGCCGGTGACCGCGCCCGCCAGGTGCGCCGCGAAGAGGCCGGACAGGGCGATGCCCGCCGCGCGGTGGAGCCAGCGCACCGCGAAGATGCCGCCGAGGGAGTCGATGACCCACCGGCTCGCGTCGAGGTACGGCCACTTCTGCGGCATCCCGGTCACGAGGAGCGCGCCGAAGAGCAGGATGACGGTCGCGTGCTGGAAGCGGGCCCAGAACGAGAAGCGGACCACGTACTCGGTCGCCCCGGCCTCGCGCATCGTCGCGGTCTCCTTCACCGGCCCGCCGACACCCGGTAGAGGTGGAGCAGCAGGTGCAGCACCAGGCCGATGACGACGAAGGGGATGAAGATCTTGTAGAAGAGACCCACCAGGAACACCAGGGGGGCGTGCCGGAGCGAGGGCTCGTAGTGGGAGAGCCACGCCGCGGGGAAGTCGGGGGAGGCATCCGCGTGACACTTGGCGCACGTGGCAGCGACGGTGGCCTTCATGGCGGCCTGGCCCTTGAGCCGCGGGGAAGCCATGTCGTGGGCGCCGTGGCAGTCGACACAGGTGACGACCACCCGCTGGGAGGCCGCGGAGGCCGCGGCGCGCGTCAGCGAGGCCGTGACGCCGTGGAAATCGGACAGGTAGGTCTGGGCCACGGTCGTCGAGATGCTGTACTTCGCCATCCGCCGCTCGTCGGCGTGGCAGCGGATGCAGATCTCAGGGGAGCCGAGGCGGAACCGCTTGGTGCCGGGCTGCTCGATCTGGTGGTGGGTGTGGCAGTCGGCGCACGCCGGGACGTCCTGGTTGCCCTCCTCGACGAGGGCCTTGCCGTGGACGCTGCGGGCGTACCGCTCGTACACCGCCTGGTGGCAGGTCGCGCAGCTGCGCGACACCATGGCCCGCTTCTCGTGGGGGTTCTGGATGTTGTGGGCCCCGTGGCAGTTGGTGCAGACCGGCGCGGAGTCGAGCCCGCCCTTGACGAGCTCGTAGTGGACGCTCTCCAGGGTCCGCGTGTAGGTGTCGAAGTGGCACTTCTTGCAGGTCTCGTAGGCCGCGATCACGTACGCGCGCTTGGTCGGGAAGGTCGCGCCGCTGGGGTGATCCTGGGCGTACTGGGCGTGACAGTCCGTGCAGACGAGCTGCGAGCCGTGGACCGACCGCGCGAACTCCCGCGGGTCCACGTAGAGGCTCATGACGGAGCCGTCCTTGAGCGTCAGCGAGAGCTGTGGGTCGTCGTGGCAGCCCAGGCACTGGGCAACGCTCTCGGCCGGCTGCTGGGCCGCGGAGATGCCGGCCAGCAGGCCGACGGCCAGCGCCAGCGTGACCGCGATCCCGCCGGTCGTCGCACCACCTCGCCGCGTCATCTCGGTTCCCTCGCAGGCACGCCGGGGACCACTGCGCGCCGGGCTCCAGCGGAGACGGTCTCCCGAGCGCCGGGCGGCCCTGCCCGGGGGGCCAGCTCCGCCGCGCGAGCGAGGCCCCTCGGAATGCCGCCCGACGCCGATTATCCCGCGTCACGATGGGGCGGGTCCAGCTTCTTGCGAACGTCCTCGGCCCACTCGTCGGTGGCCTCCGTCCTGCGGGCGCCCGGCCTGGACCGGCTGAGGAATGCCAGCGAGGGCTCCCACCCGGGCCTGAGCACGCGCACCGCCTCGCGGGCGGCGCCGCGACCCAGCTGGACGGCCTTGACGCTCAGGAGCCAGGCCACCGCCGCGAACCCGATGAAGGGCAGGAACACCGCGTACACGAGCCCCAGAAGCGGCCCGACGATGAGGAGCACGAGGATCGGTACGCGTCGAAACACCTCGACGGGGCTCCCCGGAAGGGGCCCTTCCTCCTCCACGGACTTGAACGACAGCTCCCGCGCATTGAAGTACAGCCCGGGCTCGACCTTGTCACTCCCTCTGTAGGCTTTCATTGCCGTATCCTCCTTTCCGTCCCCAGCCTATGACGGGGCTGGGGGGCGCACCATCGGGCAGATGCCCGATCTTTCGCCCACGACTGCCGTATTTCGGCCTGATGAGTGCCCCACGGGCGGCGGGAGGCTTGACAGGCGTGGCGGCATCGTGAACGATGCGAGCGCGGCCGGGAGTCTCGAGACGGGTTCATCGGAGGGGCAACGTGAGCGCCAGGGCATGTGTGCGCGAGTGGGCCAGAGGTGGTGACGCGGGCGGACGGGATCCGGCGTGAACATCCCGGACCGGTTCTACGACGTCGTGGTGGTTGGCGGCGGGAACGCCGCCCTGTGCGCGGCGATCACGGCGCAGCGCGGGGGAGCCGACGTGCTCCTGCTCGAGGCTGCCCCGGAGGCCCTGAGAGGGGGCAACAGCCGGCACACGCGTGACATCCGGTACATGCACGACCGCGCCGGCGCCTTCGTGACGGGCGCCTACACCGCTGAGGAGTTCTGGGAGGATCTGCAGCGCGTGACCGGAGGGGAGACCGACGAGGCGCTGGCGCGCCTGACCATCTCGGAGTCGGCGGATCTCGGCGACTGGATGCCGGCGCACGGCGTGCGCTGGCAGCAGCCGCTCAAAGGCACGCTCCACCTGGCGCGGACCAACGTCTTCTTCCTGGGTGGCGGCAAGGCGATGGTCAACGCCTACTACGACACTGCCCGGAAGCAGGGGGTGGAGATCCTGTACGAGGCGGAGGTCCAGCGCCTGAACGTGGACGATGGTGTGTTCCGCTCGGCCGTCGTCGCCCGGGGCGGGGCCTCCGGCGAGGTCCGGGCGAAGGCCGTGGTCGTGGCCTCGGGGGGCTTCGAGGCCAATATCCCGTGGCTCAAGGAGTACTGGGGGGAGGCCGCCGACCACTTCGTGATCCGCGGGACACCCTACAACCAGGGCCGGCTGCTGAAGGAGCTGCTCGCGCACGGGGCCAGGCCGGTGGGCAATCCGCGGGAGTTCCACGCGGTGGCGGTGGACGCCCGGGCGCCGAAGTTCGACGGCGGGATCGTCACGCGGCTCGACAGCGTGCCGTTCGGGATCGTCGTCAATCGCGAGGCATCCCGCTTCTACGACGAGGGGGAGGACTTCTGGCCCAAGCGCTACGCCATCTGGGGCGGGCTCATCGCCCGGCAGCCCGGCCAGATCGCCTACTCGATCGTCGACGCGCGCGGGGCGGGCAGGTTCATGCCCTCCGTCTTCCCGCCGCTCCAGGCGGGCTCGCTGACCGACCTGGCGGGGCTGCTGGGCCTCGACGCACGAGCGCTCGTCGCCACCGTGGAGGCGTTCAATCGCGCCGTCCGCCCGGGGTCCTTCGACCCGTCCCGGCTGGACGATTGCCGGACTGAAGGCCTCGAGCCGCCCAAGAGCCACTGGGCCCTTCCCGTGGATCAGCCGCCCTTCTGGGCGTACCCCCTGCGGCCGGGCATCACCTTCACCTACCTCGGCGTCACCGTGAACCGGCAGGCGCAGGTCGTCCTCCGGGACGGCCGCCCGGCGCCGAACCTGTTCGCGGCCGGAGAGGTGATGGCCGGGAACATCCTGGGGCGCGGCTACCTCGCGGGATTCGGGCTGACCATCGGCACGGTGTTCGGCAGGATCGCGGGGAGGGAGGCCGCCCGGCATGCCGTCGGCTGAGCTGGTCCAGGAAGCCGCGCGGCAGATGGTCATCTGCAACGCCTGCCGCTATTGCGAGGGCTACTGCGCGGTGTTCCCCGCCATGGAGCTGCGGCGGGCCTTCTCTGCGCAGGACCTGAGCTATCTGGCCAATCTCTGCTTCGACTGCCGCGACTGCTACTACGCCTGCCAGTACGCCCCGCCGCACGAGTTCGCGGTCAATGTCCCCAGGGTCTTCGCCGAGCTGCGAGCGGACACCTACCGCGACTACAGCTGGCCGCGCCTCCTCGCCGGCCTGTACCGGCGCGGCGGTCTGGCGGGCGGCGTCATCAGCGCGGTATCCGTGGCCGCCGTCCTGCTCCTCGTCCTCGTGCTGGGTGGCCCCGGGGTGCTCCTCTCGGCCCACGTGGGACAGGCGGCCTTTTACCGGGTGGTCCCGTACGCGGCGATGGTCCTGCCGGCCCTGGCCATCGCGCTCTTCGGGCTGGCGGTGCTGCTGGCCGGGGCCATCCGCTTCTGGCGCGACACGGGCGGGAGCCTGCGCGAGATGCTCGATGGGCGGGCCCTGCTGCGGGCGACGGCGGATGCCTTCACGTTGCGCTACCTCGCGGGGGGCGGCGCCGGCTGCAACTACCCGGACGAGGGCTTCTCTCAGTCTCGACGCTGGCTCCACCACCTCGTCTTCTACGGCTTCCTCCTCGATCTGGCCGCGACGACAGTGGCCGCTGCCTACGACCACCTCCTGGGCCGGCCGGCGCCCTACCCCCTTCTGAGCGCGCCCGTGGTCCTCGGCACCCTCGGGGGGGTCATGCTCGTGGCGGGGACCGTCGGCCTGCTGGTCCTCAAGCGGCGGAGCGACCCGGCGCCGGCGGAGCGGCGGATGGTGGCGATGGACGTGGCCTTCCTGCTGGTCCTCCTCCTCACCAGCCTGACGGGGCTCCTGCTGCTCGCCCTGCGCGAGACGGGGGCGATGGGCGCCCTGCTGGCGATTCACCTCGGCATGGTGGCCGCGCTGTTCGTGACCCTGCCGTACGGCAAGTTCGCGCATCTGGTCTACCGCTACGCCGCACTGATCCGGGGCGCCATCGAGCAGGCGCGCGCCTGAGCGCGGCGCCGCACTCACACCACAGGCCCCCCTCGTCTCGCCGCTGGTCCCCTCGGCTCGGCCGGAAGCGGCAGGCCATCGCCATCGAGGAGGTCAGCTAACCCGCCCGGGTGCCCGTTGTGCCCCGCCCAGGGAGCGCGTATCGTGCTGCCGTCGGGTCGGTGTCCACCCTGGCCCGGCGCCGCGCCGGCCCCACGAAAGGAGGAGGCCCCGCATGTAGCTCCAGCCTGCCGCGATCACGCGGCCCACGGACGCAGCGCTGAACCCGGAAAGGAGATGACGGCGATGAGATTCGGAATCTCCCCCTGCACCCAGAGTCCACCGGCCGGCGAGCACATGGACCGGCTCGTCGACCAGATCATCGAGCAGGCGCAGCAGGCCGAGCGCTACGGCTTCGACTCCTTTCTCTTGACCGAGCACCACCAGCAGCCCGATGGCTACCTGCCCTCCCCCCTCACGATGGCCGCCGCCATCGCGGCCAAGACCAGCCGGATCAAGGTGGGGTCGTCGGTGCTGCTGCTCCCGCTCTATCATCCCGTCCGCGTTGCCGAGGACGCCGCCGTCGTCGATATCATCTCGAAGGGCCGGCTGATCCTGGCGATGGGCGCCGGGTATGTCGGCGAGGACTACGCTGCCTACGGCATTCCCAAGCGCCAGCTGCCCACGCTGATGGAGGAGGGCGTCGAGATCGTGCAGCGGGCCTGGACCGAGGACCGGTGGACCTTCTACGGCCAGCGCTACCGGCTCGAGAACGTGACGATCACGCCCAAGCCGGTCCAGCAGCCGCGCCCGCCGATGTGGCTCGGCGGCTGGACGACCCCTGGCATCAAGCGGGCCGCGCGGATGGGCGACTTCTGGTACTGCGACCTGATCAACCGCGTCCAGACCCTCGCCGCCTGGGCGCAGGAGTACTACCGGGTCTGCCGGGCCCGGGGCAAGACCGGGCACATCGCCGTCTTCCGGGACGGCTACTGCGCGTCCACCACCGCCCAGGCCGACGCCGAGTACGGCGGACCGCTGATGGATTCCCACACCTTCTACCACCGCGCCGGCGGCTACAACCCGGCGGTCGATCCCTGGCTGAACGACCTGAAGTCGCCGGCGGAGTTCACACTGGACAAGGTCCGCCAGGACCGCTTCATCCTGGGCTCGCCCCAGGACTGCATCCGCGAGATCGAGAAGTA
>JACPIQ010000047.1 GCA_016188005.1 Candidatus Rokuibacteriota bacterium
ACCTGCTCCTGATCCCGGACGACCAGGAGCCGGGCCTCGGAGTAGGTCACGCGGTGCTGGATCTCCTCGGGAAGGCAGTCGGCGTACACCCCGGTCGCCACGCCGCCGGCCGCGATGGCCCCGAACTCGGCGATGACCCACTCGGGCTTATTGTCCCCGAGGACGGCGAGGTTGTCGCCGGGCTGGAATCCCAGGGTCCGGATCCCGCGGGCGAAGGCCGCCACCGCGTCCCGGAACTCGGCCCAGCTGGTGGGACGCCAGATCCCGAAGCGCTTCTCGCGAAGCGCGACCTCTGCGGGCATCGCTTCCGCGTTCCTGACGATGAGTCCGATCAAGGTCGTGTCGAGCATCGTGTCACCCCTGGGCCGCGGCGGTGGCCCGCCCCCCCTGCCGTCCCAGGTAGGCCTCGATGACCTGCCCGTCGCGCTGGACCACATGCGGGGTGCCCTCGGCGATCTTGGTCCCGAAGTTGAGCACGCAGACCCGATGGGAGAGGTCCATCACCGCGGCCAGGTCGTGCTCGATCCAGGCGATGCCTCCTTCTCCTCCACGGCCATGCCGGCCATGATCTCGTCGAGCAGGAGAAGCTTGGGCCTGGTGGCCAGGGCGCGGGCCATGTCCACGCGCTTGCGGACCCCCAGGGGCAGCGTGGCCACCGGGTGGTGCCGGAAGCTCGACAGCCCCATGAAGTCGAGAACCTCCTCCTCGATCTCCGCCCGGTGCCGGAGCTCCTCGCGCAGGAAATGGGGCAGGCGAAGGAAGCTCCCCACGAGCGAGAACTTCATGGCCGCATGCCGCCCCAGCTTGACGTTGTCCAGCACCGTCATCCCGTGGAAGAGCTCGACCTTCTGGAAGGTCCGGGCGATGCCCAGCGCGGCGATGTCATGGGGCTTGAGGGCGCCGATGTCCCGGCCCTCGAACCGGATCCGGCCCTTCTGGGGCCGGTAGTGGACATTGACGCAGTTGAGCAGGCTCGTCTTGCCCGCGCCGTTGGGCCCGATGATGGAGAGGATCTCGCCCCGGCGGATCCCCAGGCTCACCCCGTTGAGGACCTTGACCCCCACGAAGGAGAGGTGGATGTCCTCGAGCTCCAGGAGGAGGTCCGGCGCGGCGGCGCTCAGAGCCACCGCTTCCTCCGCTTGTAGCGCTTGGCGTCCCGGTAGCTCTTGCGCTCGCCCTCGCCCGAGCCGAGGTAGAACTCGCGGACGTCCTCGTTGGCCAGGAGCTCCTGGGCCGAGCCCTCGAGGACCACGCGCCCGGTCTCCATGACGTAGCCGCGGGTGCCGATGCCGAGCGCGGCATGGGCGTTCTGCTCCACGAGGACCACGGTGAGCCCACCCTGGTGCAGGCGATGGATGATCTCGAAGAGCTCCTCGACGATCCGCGGCGCGAGTCCCAGCGAGGGCTCGTCGAGCAGCAGGATCCGCGGCCGGGTCATGAGGGCCATCGCGATGGCGAGCATCTGCTGCTCGCCCCCCGAGAGGTACCCCGCGGTCCGGTTCCCCAGCCGGCGGAGCACGGGGAAGTGGTCGAGGACCTGCTCCATGTCGGCCTTGACCCCGCCGTCCCAGCGGCAGTAGGCCGCGGCCTTCAGGTTCTCCTCGATGGTGAGGTACCAGAAGACGGGCCTGTCCTCCATGACGTAGGTGAGCCGGTGTCGGCGCATCACCCCCGTGGCGTCCATGCCCTTCACCGACGCCCCCTCCACCTTGATGTCGCCGTCGATGATGTCGCCGTCGTAGAAGTCGAGCATGCCCGAGATGGCGCGGAGCAGCGTGGTCTTGCCCGCCCCGTTGGCGCCGATGATGATGAGGTTCTCCCCCTGGTTCACGGTGAGCGAGATCCCGTTCAGCACCGAGATCACATCCTGATAGACGACGCGGAGGTTCTCCACCGCGAGCATGGGATCACACCCGCTCGATCCTGACCGTCCCGAACAGGCCATAGGGGCGGACGATCAAGACGGCGAGGAGCAGGATGTAGGGAGCCAGCTCCTTGAACCCGATGAGCCCCCGGGGCTCCACGTAGGCACCCACGAGCGCCTCGCACACGCCGACGATGATCCCGCCGACCAGCGCCCCGCCGATGCTGTCCATCCCGCCGATCAGCACCACCGGGATGGCCCGGAGCCCGACGATCCCGGTGACGTAGGACAGGCTCCCGAAGTTGGAGATCACGATGCCCGAGATGGCGATGCACACCGCGCTCACCACCCAGACCAGGAACAGGATGAACCCGGCGTTGATCCCGAAGGCCAGCGCCTTGGCCTGGCTCTCCGAGGTGGCGCGGACGGCCACGCCCCACCGGGTGCGGAACAGGAACAGGAGCACCAGGCCGAAGGTGCCGAGCGAGAGGATCCCGGCCCACAGGGACTCGGAGAGGAAGAGCACGTCCCCGATCTCCACCGTGATGTTGGGCAGCCGGAGCTCGAAAGGATAGGCGTGGGCCCCGAAGATGAGCTGGACGAGGGCGCGGAGCACGCTGGCGAGCCCCAGCGTGACGATGGTCATGGAGATCGCGCTGCGCCCGAGCAGCGGGTTGATGGTCAGCCGCTCGATCAGCCCGCCCGCCGCCCCGGCCGCGAGGAGCGCCAGCGGCAGGGCGACGAGAATCGGCAGCCGCAGGTCGGAGTGGAAGACCAGGAACAGGAAGGCCCCCACCACGAGGAACTCGCCCACGGCGAAGTTGAAGGCCTCCGAGGCCCGGAAGACGATGACCACGCCCAGGCCCAGCAGGGCGTAGACCATCCCCACCAGGATGCCCGACCCCAGCACCTGCACGAGATCCATCATGGCGCGGTCCTCGGCCCCCCGCCCCGCCCCGGCCCCCCCGCCCCGCGCCCTACCACTTCATCTTGTCGGTGTCCATCCAGTCGGTGAGGGGGTGGAACGTCCCCTTCGGGACCCGCTTGCCGCCGACCTCCACCATCTTGGATTCGGCCTTGAAGATCCGGACCATGGGGATCGTGTGGGACTGGTAGGAGAACGTCTTCCCGTCGAAGAGCCCGTGGAAGTCCCAGACCATGGTGTCCAGCGCCTTCTTGACCCCGGCCCGGGTGAGGGCACCTGCCTTGTCCGCCCGGCTGAGCGCCTCGTGGATGATCAGCGCGTAGGTGAGCCCCTCGGAGTAGAGGAACATGTCCCTGATCTTCCCGCCGGGGGCGTAGTCGCCGGGCCGGTTCTTCTTGGCGAAGTCGTGGGCCATCTTGACCACCTTGTTGGTCATGGGCGTCTCCGCGCGCGGCACCCCGTCCATGATCGGACGGCACGCGGCCCCGATGTAGCCGTTGTACTCCTCGGGGAAGATCTGCATGGGCAACACGCCCGTGGTGTAGTGGCTCCCCATGATGATCGCCTCCGGCAGGTACTTGCGGACCGTCTTGAAGAAGATCGCCGTGTAGTTCGCGGCCCCGGAGAAGCCGTGGAAGAGGATGTACTCGGCCTTGGCCTTGCGCAGCGCCGTGGCCTGGGTCGTGGCGTCGGTGGCGGTGTAGGGGTACTCGATCTCGGCCACCACGTCGAGCCCGAGCTTCTTGGCGTAGGCGATGCCCTCGGGGGTGCCGTCACGCCCCCACGCGGTGGGGCTGTACACGAACCCGACCCGCGCGCGCTCCTTCCCCTTGTGGTTCTCCTTGACCCACTTCATGAGGACCTTGATCTGGTCGCCGTAGGTCGCGCCCAGCGAGTAGTAGTACGGGTACTTGGCCGGCCCGCCCTCGGCGCCGAAGATCTCGGTGGAGTACGAGCCGTCGAGCCACGGGATCTTCTCCTCGACGTTCACCTTCTGGATCAGGGGCTTGAGGCCGCCGGTGATGTAGCCGGTGGCCATGAGCAGCTCGTCCTTCGCGTGCTCCGCGGCGTAGCGGTTGAAGTTGGCGACCTCCACGGTCGGGTCGTACCTGAAGTCCTCCAGGAAAAAGGTGATGGGCTTGCCGTTGACGCCCTTGAGCTCCTCCTTGATGTACCGGGTGCCGTCGATGAAGCCCATGCCGAACTCCGGGAGACTGCCGACCGGGCCGCTCATGGGGAACTGGGAGAGGGTCTTGATGTCCCTGGCCGCGGCCAGGCTGCCCGCCGCCAGAACCAGGATCGCCGTGAGACTCACGCACAGCAGGGCTCGCCTCTTCATGGCTGCTCCTCCTCGTTGCGGGATGGTGGATCGGCCGCGCTGGGCTCCTCCGCGCCCTCAGGCCGTGCCGTGCTCGTCCTTCACCTTCTGCCTGTCGATGGCGCCGGCGGACGTCCTCGGCAAGGCAGCGACGAAGGCCACGTGTCTGGGCTTCTTGAAGCGCGCGATGCGGCCCCCGACGAACTCGATCACCTCCGCGGCCGTCACCTGCTGGCCGGGCCGGCAGACGCACACCGCCTTGACCGCCTCGCCCCACTGCGCGTCGGGGACGCCGATGACCACGGCCTCCATGACGGCCGGGTGCTCGACGATCACCCTCTCGACCTCCGCCGGGTAGACGTTCTCGCCGCCCGGCTTGATGAGCTCCTTGGCGGGCGACCGGCCGGCGTACCAGAGGCACCCGGTCTCGTCGAAGCGCCCCAGATCGCCCGTGTGGTGCCAGCCGTTGCGAAACGTCAGCGCCGTGTCGGCCGCGCAGTTCCAGTAGCCCTTGAAGACCATCGGGCCGCGCACGACGATCTCCCCCGTCTGGCCCACCGGCAGGGGGGTGTCACAGTCGTCCACGAGCGACACGGCATTGAGGAATGTCGGCCAGCCGGCCGATCCGGGGCAGTCCCGGAACGCGCACATGGTCACGAACCCCGACACCTCGGATTGCCCGTAGCCCACCCAGAACCTCGCCCCGGGGCAGAGCGCCTCGAGCCGGGCGATGGTGTCCGGGGCATCGAGCCCCGCCACCGCGCGCAGGCTCGACAGGTCATGGCCCCCCTTCTCCGCGTGCTCCAGCAGCGTGCCGAGCATCGGAGGGAATTCCCCGAAGACGGTGACCCTGTCCTGCTGGATGTGCCGGAGCGCCGCCTCCGGGTCGAACCTGGGCAGCACCACCGTGGCGCCCCCCGCCTGCTGCACTGCCAGGAACAGCCCCCCGCCAGTGATGTGGAACAGCGGCAGCATCCCGAGGTTGACGTCGGCCGGCCCGAGATTCCAGTAATGCAGCAGCTGCGCGCTGGCGGCGAGGAGACCCCCGTGCGAGAGGAGCGCGCCGCGGGGCCGCCCGCCCACCGCGGCCGTGTGGATCATGAGGATGCCGCTGTCGGCGCTGACCTCCGCCGCCGGCGCCGGCGCCCCTGCCCCCAGGAGGTCGGCGAAGGGGGCGAAGGGGCCCGAAGGCTGGCCCAGGGCGTAGTAACGCTCGGCGAAGGGGAAGGCGGCCTGCGCGGCAGCAATCCCGGCCTGGTACTCGGCCCCTGCGACGATGATTCTCGGCGCGGCATCGCCGAGGACATAGGTGATCTCATCGGCGCTGAGCCGCCAGTTGATCGGCACGAGGATGGCCCCGAGCCGCGCCACAGCGCCGTAGAGGTCCAGGAACTCCAGGCTGTTCTGCGCCAGGACGGCGATGCGGTCGCCCGGCAACATCCCCGCCGCCGCCAGGCCTCCCGCCAGGCGCTCGACGCGGACCAGGTACTCGCCATGCGTGACCCGCTGCCCCTCCTGGATCAGGGCCGTCCGGTCCCGGAACAGCCGGGCGTTGCGGGCGATGACGTCGAACAGCGTGTAGTCACGGAGACCCATGAGTCATAGTCCTTCTTGACGACATCGCCCACGAGGCAGCAGGTGCAGGCCGACCACGCGTATCACAGGAGCCCCCGGCTCGACAATGAGCCAATCGACACCACGGGATAGCATTCGGAAGGGCGCGCGGTCCGCCGGCCATCCCGCGAGCGCACGGGGGCGGGGGAATCCAGCGGCAAGGAAGTACCACGACGGGCGGTGAGTCTGCTATGCTCCCGTGCGCGCCGTCGGGCAGGACGGCCGGCTGCGCGTCCGATCACGCACTCGATCGCGGGAGGGTGGCCAATGGGCGACGTGGACCTGAAGACGGTCCAGAAGAAGGTGACCGCCGGCGCCTCGCACCGGAAGATGCTCGCCGCCGCCGAGGCCGGACAGCCCATCTGCGTGGCGAGCGCGGGGATTCCCCACGAGGTCATGCACACCATGGGCGTGTACCCCATCTACCCCGAGAGCCTGGCCGCCATCTCCTCGGGCATCGGCAAGGCGGAGCCGTTCTTCGACGAGGCCAGGACCCGCGGGCTGTCCAATGCCATCTGCTCCTACACGCGCTCGGGGCTCGGCATCTGCTGGACCGGCCAGACGGCCTTCGGTCCCATCCCGCGGCCGACCCTCGCGGTGACAGACGTGAACATGTGCTGCCTGCACGCCACGTGGTGGAGCTACCTCGAGGACCACTTCACGCTGCCCACGTTCTACATGGACATGCCCGTCACCGACGATCCCGGCGCCCCCGAGTACATCGACTACTACGAGAGCCAGATCCGGGACATGGTGGCCTTCGTCGAGCGCACCACCGCCTGCCGCCTCGACACGGACCGGCTCCGGGAGGCGCTGGCGGACTCCGACCGCGCCGGCCACTACTGGAAGAAGATGATGGAGCTCAGGCGACACCGCCCCTCGCCCATGAGCTTCAGAGCGCTGGCCGGCCAGATCCTGCCGATGGTCATCGCGCTGGGGGAGCGGGACACGGCGGACTTCTACGAGGCGCTCTATCACCAGTACGCGGCAGACGTGCAGGAAGGCAAGACCCCCGCGCAGGGGGGCGAGAAGTACCGCCTGATCTTGAACGGCATCCCCATCTGGCATCACCTGCAGCTCATCAATTACTTCGAGGAGAAGGGCGCCAACTTCGTCTGGGAGCCCTACACCTCGCTCAACTGGGGCAACAAGACCAGCACGGGCCGGCTGGATCTCGACCGCCCCTTCCACACGCTGGCCGAGAAGTACACGAACGTCTACACCAACAAGCCGATCTTGACGCGCTTCGAGTACTTCGACCAGGCCATCAGGGACTACGCGGTCGACGGGGTCATCATGTTCTCGAACCGGAGCTGCCGGCCCCAGTCCATCGGCCAGCAGGAGCTGATCCAGCTCATCCAGGAGCGCCACGGGCTGCCCGTCCTGATCTTCGAGGGCGACCAGGCGGACCCCGAGGGGTTCAGCTGGGCGGATGCCCGGATGCGCGTGGACGGGTTCATCGAGATCCTCGAGGGGCGCCGCGGGCAGGGAGGATCGGCGTGATCGCCCGCTTCAGGGAGCTGTTCGAGCAGCGACACGCCCGGGCGCGAGCGCTCAAGCGGCAGGGGCGGAAGGTCGTCGCCTCCTTCTACGGGCTGACCCCGAAGGAGCTGGTGCACGCGGCGGGGATGGTCCCCGTCCAGCTCGTCGAGGACCGCGACTCGCGCTACGAGGCCAAGGGCGAACTCCTGCCCTATCTCTGCGGCATGAGCCGGAACCTGGCCGGCCAGATCTCCGCGGGCGTGCTCGACTACGTCGACGGCGTGATGGTGGCCACCGTCTGCGACACCAACCGGCATCTCCTGGACATCTGGGTGCGCCGGCGGGCCTTCCCGAACCACTGGCTCGTCCGCACTCCGGCGAAGGACGACGAGGGAGGCCTCAGCTACTTCGCGGGCGAGCTCAGACGTCTCGCGGCCGCGCTGGGCCGGGTATCGGGCCAGCCCGTCACCGACGACGGGCTCAGGGGGTCGATCGCGCTCTTCAACGAGAACCGCGCCCTGCTTCGGCGGTTCCACGCCGCGCGTCCGACGGCCGGCATCTCGGCCGAGGAGGCCGTGTACGTCTTCGCGGCCGCGCTGACGAGCCCCGTGGAGGAGCACAACGCCCTGCTGCGCGAGCTGCTCGCCGCGCCGCCCGCGCGGGCACCCCGGCCCGAGCCGAGGCTCATGCTCTCGGCGCTCAACCTGCCGATGGCACTGGACGTGATCAGGATGGCCGAGAAGTACGGCGCCAGCGTGGTGACGGACGACTTCCCCCACAACGCGCGCTACGGCTCCGCCGAGGTGCCGACCGACGGGGATCCGTTCCGGGCCCTGGCCAGGGGGTACCTGCGCCGGGTGCCGGCGCCAGGACTCTACCCCATCGAGGACCGGGCCACCTGGATCAGGGACGCGATGGACCGGGCCTCGGCCCAGGGGCTGATCTACCTCGTCCAGCTCTACTGCGACGCCTACGCCTTCGAGTACGCCACGCTCAAGGGACGCTTCGACCGGTGGAAGCTGCCCCATCTCAAGCTCGAGGCCGAGGCCACGCCGAGCTCCATCGAGCAGCTGAACGTGCGCGTCCAGTCGTTCGTCGAATCCCTCCTGTAGCCGGCGTCGGGGATCGTCAGCCCCAATCCCACTTGCTTGACGCGACTCCTCCCGGGCCGCGACCGCTCGAGGGGGTAGTTGCCCATCTTCACCTGGCTTGGCCGAGGGAAGCGGCCGGCGGGGGCGGAGCCGTATCGTACCGTGCTAGACTCCCGCCACGATGAGCGACTTCAACGAGAATGTCCACCAGGTGTCCGCCGAGGTCGAGCGTCTGATCAGCCGTCACGCCCCCGCGGCGTGGTCCGCCGGCGACAGGCTCGCCGGCCTGCCGCTGGGAGACGGCGGGATCGGGCTCGACTCCCTCGCCATGGTGGACCTGCTCATCGCGTGCGAGCGGACGTTCCAGATCCAGTTCTCGGAGGAGTTCCTCAACCGCGGGACGCTGACCGTCAGCGAGCTGATCGCCGAGGTCGCCCGCTGTCGCGAGCAGGTGGCGTTACCGGGTCGGGGACCGCTCGAGCCGCCTGTCGGACACGCCCGACAGCAGGACGGATCCAGCCCGGGCTAGCTCACCGTCGACGATCATTCGGCGCAGCTCGCCGTACCGGATCTTCCCGTTGTGCGTTCGCGGGATGGTCCGGGGCGTCACGAGGATGACGTCACCCGGCGCGAACCCGAGCGTCCGGCTCACTTCGAGGACGATCGCGTCGGTCACCGTGCCCGGCGAAAGTCCGGGCTCGGGCTGGACCTCCGCCACCACGACGAGCGTCTCCGATCCCCCGAGCGCCTCGTCGGCGATCCCCACGGCGGCCGAGAAGCGCACGTGGGCCACGCGATCCACCGCCTCCTCCACCTCGCGAGGAGCGATCGCGGCTCCGGCGCGCTTGATGAGGGCGCGGCTCCGCCCGAGCACGTGGAGGTGCCCGTCGGCATCGAGCAACCCGACGTCGCCGGTGTGAAGCGCGCCATCGCGCAGCGTGACTGCCGTCGAGGCCGGGTCACCGAAGTAGCCCGCGAACACGACGTCGCTCCGGACGACGATCTCACCGGGCTCTCCCGGCGTCACCGGCGCGCCGGTGGCATCGACGATCTCGACCTGGACGCCCGGATACGGACGGCCGCAGGAGACGGCCCCCGTGCGCGGGTCACAGCGGAGCGGCTCGCCCGGCAAGAGGCACGAGACACTCAGTGTCGCTTCGGCGAGGCCATAGGCAGGCCGCACGACGCCGGGCAGCCCGAACTTCGCCTCGAACGCCTCGATCGTGCCGAGCCGCACCGGCTCTCCGCCGTTGGTGGCGATCCGGAGCGACTCGAGGTTCAAGCCCGCCGTGCTCACCGTCCGGGTGGCGATGCGGAACCCGAAATCCGGGCTGGCGGTGATGGTGCCTCGCACGCGGGAGATGGTCTCGAGCCACCCGCGCAGGTTCCGGATCGCGGGGGTGATGAGATGCGAGGGACGCCCGCAGAACAGGGGCAGACAGACGAAGCGAACGAGCCCGAGGTCGTGGTGCAGCGGAAGCCAGGAGACGAAGACGTCGTCGGGTCGGATGGACAGGGCCGTGGCGATGAGTTCGAGACACGCCATCAGGCTTCGATGCGGGACGGCAGCGGCACGAGGCTCTCCCGTCGTGCCGGACGTGATCTGCAGATACGCCGTGTCGGCGCCCGTGGGGCCGGGAAGACGGAGCTCCCGACGTGGCCGCTCGTCCAGGAGGGCCTCGACGGCGACGAGCTCGCAGCCGCCACCGTTCGCGCGCCACAACGCCTCGAGCGTCGGGCCAGAGGCGAGCGCGAAACGGCATCCGGCCTGTCGGAGCCGCTCGAGGGCGGTCGCGGCCGGGAAGGAGGGATTGATGGCGACGGGCGCACCGCCGAGGAGCTGGATCGCGAAGAAGCTCCGGATGAACTCGATCCCGGTTCCGAGGACGAGTCCGCAGTGGTCCCCGGCCTTCACGCCGCGGGCCGCGAGGGCCACCGCCGTGCCCTGCGCGTCAGCCAGGAGCTCGGCATAGGTGATATCCGCGCGCTCGGCGGAGTAGGCGAGCGCCTGGGGGGATTCCGCCGCGCGCGCCCGCAGGACGTCGACGATGGTCGCTGGACGAGGAAGTGTGGGCATTTGTGTCGACACCCGTCGCGACGGATAGTATCATCGCCCTCGTGGCGGTGACGGAAGATTGCGCGCCTGTCTCCCCGCCGGTCGTGGCGTCACGCCCGCTCGCGAAGCGGCGCCGGCGACGCCGGAGGCTCACGATCGCGGTCCGCGACCGTGCCGTCGGCCTCATCGCCCGCCTCGCCGTCCGCGTTTTCAGCCATACGAGCCCTGTCACGACGGCGCGACTCGCGCGCGCGGCGGGAACAGTCACGTATCACCTCGCCAGGAAGGAACGAGCGCAGGCGCTGTCCAACCTCGCCCGGGCCTATGCCGGCGGCCTGCGGCCCCGGGAACGCCGCGCCCTCGCCAGGGCGGCGTTCCAGTCGGTCGCCATGACCGTGGCCGAGGCCGTCGCGGCTCTGCGGTGGCGCGAGGACGACCTTCGCGACCGCGTGCGCGTCGATGGAATCGACCATTGCCGTGCCGCGCTCGCACGGGGTCAAGGTGTGGTGTTCGTCGCCGCCCACCTCGGAAGCTGGGAGCTCGTGCCGCTGGCTCTCCGGCATCACCTCGACCTCGCGGTCGCCGCCGTCGCGCGCGACATCCGGAACCCGTGGCTGCACGAGGCCGTCCGCGACGTGCGGGCGCGGCTCGGGGTCCGCGTGTACTCCCGCGATGGCCGGGAGCTCGGCTATCTGCGGACGCTGACGAGGGGGGGCGGCGTGATCCTCATGGCGGACCAGGACACGCGCCACGTCCGCTGCACCCGGGTCCACTTCTTCGGTCAGGTCGCGCGCGCGCCGCTGGGACCGGCTCACCTGGCGCGCCGAACCGGCGCCGCGCTCGTTCCGATCTTCCTCGCGCGCGCCGCGGACAGCGCGACCGGTTTCGTGCTCCGCTGCCATCGCCCGGTCCTGGCCGACCTCTCGCTCGACGAAGACGCGGACCTCTGCCGGATGCTCCAGGCGGTGACCGATGTCCTGGAGGCCGAGATCAGGCGTGCCCCCGGGCAGTGGGTCTGGATGCACCGGCGCTGGCGAGCGTAGGACGAGGCGCAACTGGCCAAGATGGCCTGACGCCCGCGCTACATCACTCCCAGCAGGGGGCAGAGCAGCCTGAGGCTGATCCAGATCACGATGCTGCTCGCGACGTCCAGCCAGAGCCCCGCCCGGATCATCTCTCGCAGCGGCACCAACCCGGTTCCATAGACGATGGCGTTGGGCGGCGTGGAGACGGGCAGCATGAAGCCCACGCTCGCGCCCAGCGCCGCCCCGATTGCCGGCGGGATCGGGCTCACGCCGGCCGTGCCGGCGACGGCGATGACCACCGGCACCACCATGCTGGCCGAGGCCGTATTGGACGAGGTTTCGGACAGCGCCACGCCGATGACGATGGCGATCGCCGTCAGCGCCCAGACGCTTTCGGCGCCCGACAGACGCACCAGCGCGCGCCCCACAGTCTCCGCGAACCCGGTCTCGAACATGAGGCGTCCAAGCGACAGGCCGCCGCCGAAGAGCAGGATGGTGCCCCACTCGATCCGCGCCGCGTCCCGCCAGGTGATGGTGAACGTCCGTCGCGCGACGTCGGTCGGAAGCATGAAGAGAAGGGCGGCCGCGGCCAAGGCCACGGCGGATTCGGGCAGCCTCGCCTCGAGGAGCCGCGCCGCCGGCGCCTCCGGTCCCGCCACCATGGCCAGCGCGCCCGGCAGCATCCACGAAACGCACGCGAGCCCGAAGACGGCGGCGACATTTCGCTGGGCTCGCGTCCAGGGGCCCATCGCCGTCCGCTGCGCCGTCACGTACTCTGCGATCGCCGCGCCCATGTCCCCGTGGGCGGGATAGCGGTGACGCAGGATCGCCCAGCACAGGACGAGCATGACGACGGTGACGGGCATGGTGACTGCCGTCCAGTCGAAGAAGGTCAGGCGCTGGCCCGTCAGGTTTCTCACCATGCCGATCGCGATCAGGTTGGGAGGTGAGCCCACGGGGATGCCCACCGCGACCGAGGACGACCACGTGAGCATCAGGAGGAGCCCGATGGAAAAGCGGCTCCGCGCGGGGTCGCCCGCCGGCCCCAGGGCCGCGAGGATGCCGAGGCCCACCGGCAGCATCATGGCCGTGGTGGCCGTGTTGCTCACCCAGAGCGAAATGGCGCAAGTGACCGCGCCCAGCGCCGCCAGGAGCCGGCCGGGCGATCGGGTCGCCCACTCGTGGCGCAGCAGGGCCCACGCGAAGCGCCGGTCGAGGCCGCTCGACCTCATGGCCTCGGCCAGGATGAAGCTGCCCACGAACAGGAAGATGACGGGGTCGGCGTAGGGGGCGAGCACCGTGCCGGCCGGCGCCACGCCCAGCACGATGCAGAGCACGGAGCCGAGAAGCGACGTCGCCGGCAGCGGGATCGCCTCGGTGACCCAATACGCCACCACCCAGACGAACACGGCCGCCAAACGATGGGCGGGAGCGGTGAGGCCCTCGAGCGGGGCCGCCAGGACGACGCCGAAAAGCGCCGGACCGACCAGGAGCGCGATCAACGTCGGATGAGTGTCAGATCGCGAATTCACAGCCTGACCATGGTGTCGAGCGGATTGTAGCGTAGGCGAGCGAAGCCTGACGCTCTGCCGTCCGTTGACGCGCCGCCCGCCCCCACACTACACTGGGGGCGTCTTCCCGGATGCTCCCATGAATGCCCACACATGCCCGGTAGTCGAACCAGTCGCGGCGAGCAAGCGCTATGTGAGGGACCGTTCCCTGCCCGTGGCACTGGCTCTCTGGTTCTGTGCCGGCATTCTCGGAGGCTGCGTCGGCACGACCTCCGGCCTGTCGATCACGACCACCGCGCTCAACCGCGCTTCCGAGCAGATTCCGGCCACGGTGACAAGGCCGGACGGGCCGGGACCCTTTCCCGCGGTCGTGATCATGCACGACTGCAGCGGCCTGGGTACGGCGTCGAGCGGCGCGCCCGACCGCTGGGCGAGAGAGCTGGTCGGTCGGGGATATGTCGTCCTCATTCCTGACAGCTTCACGACCCGGGGCCACGCCGGCGGCGTGTGCACCAATCCCTCGCCGAGCCGGAACGACGTCAGCCCTGCGCGGCGCGTGCGCGATGCGTACGCGGCCCTCGCCTACCTTCGAACGCTGCCCTACGTGGATGGACGGCGCGTCGGAATCATGGGCGGCTCGCACGGAGGCTCCACGACCCTCGCCTCGATGCTGGCGCCGGACAGCGACGCGGATCCGCTCGCCGGGGAGAAGCGCGCCGGCTTCGCCGCCGGTGTGGCGCTCTATCCCAGCTGCGCGCCGAGCATTCGCGCGTGGCGCAACTCGAGCGGTGTCTACCGCCCCGTCGCGCCCCTGCTGATCCTCGTCGGAGAGAAGGACGACTGGACGCCCCCCGAACCCTGCCGGAAGCTGACCGACGCCGCACGCCACGCTGGGTATCCGGTGGCGACCAAGATCTATCCGGGGGCGCACCACTCGTTCGACAGCGACAGGCCGGTGCGCTACCTTGCGGCGCGCATCAACGCGAGCGCGCCGGGTGGGCGCGGCGCCACCACGGGCGGGGATCCCGCCGCCTGGGCCGACAGCATTCGCGAGGTCGTCGCCTTCTTCGGCCAGCACCTCAAGTAGTCAGGCGCCCGTCGGCTATCTTTACAGGTCAACACCCCATGTCTGGACGCGCCCTGGCGAACTCCGCAACAATTCAGAGCCGCGACGCTTGGCCCGCGGCATGCATGAGCATGCATGAGCAGGTCACCCCACCGGGGGATGAGGTGAGGCAGGAACCACGAGCAGTTCCCAGGGAGGGCCAGTGATGGGTGGCGAGCGGTTCAAGCGTCTCTTCGCTCTCGGGCTCTTGGCGGTTCTGGTCGGGTTCGCGCCACCGGCCTTCGCCGGGCCGACGGTGGACCCCGGATGGGACCTGTTCACGACCACTCCGGTCACCACGTTCGGCGGCGTTCCCTTCGTTGGGGCGCCGCTGGGGAGCTTCGACTTCGGGAGCGGGCCCATGCCGACCGGGACCACCGACACCATCGTCGAGCGTCTCGACCAGGCGACCGTCGGCTCCGCGACCATCCCCACGGAACTGGTGGCGCTTCACCTCATGAGCGCCGTCCCGGTCGACTTCGGCCTGGGTCTGGACGTCTACTTCATCACGTTGCAGGGCGAGCGCGGAGGCCCGGCCAGCGTCGGCAGGATGACCATCAGCGGTCTGGCCGCGGAGGGGAACCCCCACGGGACCTTCGACTCGTTCTTCGATGTGTTCTTCGACGTGAGGAAGGGTGCTACCAGCGGCCCCATTGCGCTCTCGGACACCCTGCGGCTCACCTCGACCGGAACGCCCTGGGATCACGAGCCGCCGCCCGGCGCGCTCGAGATCACCGGCGTGAACACATTCCTGAACGGCACGGACCGAGAGGCTGACTTCTGGCCCATAGGCGCGGTCCAGGAGCAACACCCCAGCGGGGCGATCCACACCGTGGTCCTTACGCCGCGCCTGCCGGTGCCCGGCCCGGGCGGCCTCGTCCTGCTCGGCCTCGGCCTCCTCGCCGTGGCCGGATACCGGGGGCGACGACAAACCCCGCACAGCTGAGTGGAGCGCCTCGAGAACCTGCTGCTCGCGCTGCGGTGAGATGCCGGCGCGCACACCCGCCTCGAGCCGCCGGCCCTCCTCCAGGGGACAAGCCAACCGGAATGGTCGGCCTGAATGGCTTGCCTCAGTGACTGTGAACAGTCTTGTGAACCGGCCACTCCTTGATGATGGGTTGCTGCGGTATCCCTGCCTTCTGCATCGCCGCGCCGAGGGTAGTTTGCGCGAAACTGTCGAACGACTGTCGCGAGTCCCAAACATCGACCACGCGCAACGCTCCTTCCGCGGGTCCTGCCACGTGAAAGATGAGGCCACGAGGGAGCCGGCCTCCCGGAAACACATCTTTGATGACGGCATCATACTGAGTAGTTGTAGCCCCGGGAATCTCGATCAATATTGCGACTGCCATGAGCACCTCCATCACCTGAATTCGATCAGTGCGAGTCTACTCTCGCCTATTTCTCCAAGCAACCTGAGCCATCGGCATTGGCGGGAGCACTGGGAGCGCTCCGTGGGGAGGCGAGCCCTGTTGCTCGAGGAAGGCGCGCGCGAAGAGGGCGGCGCCCAGCGCCCCCACGATCTGCGGCTCGAAGCAGATGTGCGAGGTGACGCCCAGCTTGTCCTCGAGGCGGCGCACGACCCCGATGTTCTTCGAGATGCCCCCGCTGATCA
>JACPIQ010000048.1 GCA_016188005.1 Candidatus Rokuibacteriota bacterium
CCAGGGCAATTCCTCGGTGAAGAGCGTGATGGCCTGCCGCCACGGGCCGGGCAGGCGCGTCCAGTCCGTCCCCCAGAAGACGCGCCGCGGCCCGAAGGCGTCAAAGACCTGGCGGATGTACTGGTGAAGCCCCCGGTACGGGTACGGCTCCGTCGAGTAGCAGGGCAGCGCCGAGGCCTTCACCGCGACATTGGGCCGCTTCGCCAGGGCCAGGAGCCGGGGCAGGTCGGCGAAGGCGGCGGCGTCTTTCTCCGCGATCGGCAGCGCCAGGTGGTCGATGACGAGCCGCAGCCCGGGGTGCCGCGCGGCGATGGCATCGGCCGCCGGCAGCGAGCCGGGCACGAAGATCATCACCGGGATGCCTGCCTGCTCGGCGGCGGCCCAGAGCCAGTCGGCCGTGCCGTCGTGGAGCCACGGCCTCTGGACCTCCGTGTGGAAGGTGAAGCGGAGGCCGAGCATCCCCGGCTGGCGCTTCCAGCCCGCGACGAGCGCCCGGCTTTCGGGCCGCTCGATGGCGAGCCGGCCCATGACGGCGAAGCGGTCCGGGTGCAGGCCCGCCGCCTCCAGCGCGAGGTCATTGCGGTCGCCCTCCCACGAGGGCGGGACGATGACCGCGCGGCCGACACCGGCCTCGTCCATCCCGGCCCGCACCATCTCCTTGGTGACCGGGTGCGGCTTCTGGGCCTGGTGCGCGCGGCCGGGGGGCCACGGACGGTCGGGGGTGTCAGCGCCCCAGATGTGCACCTGCGAGTCCACGATGAGCATGGCTCCTCCTTTGGGTGGGCCCAGGATATCACCGCTGCCGCGGGATCAGCGTGGGACGGTGGGCGGGCGCCAGAGGAGCCGCGCGCCGGCCGCGAGCGCCGCGAGTCCCACGCCGGCGACGAAGACCCCCGAGGCCTTCGCGCCGAGGACCCCGCTCGCCACGGGCCCGAGGAATACCGTCGCGTCCACGCCCAGCCGGTAGAGACCGGTACGGCGGGCGAGCCCCTCGCGCCCTGCGTGCTCCCGGATCACGCCGAGCGGCAGCATCCAGCCCGCCAGGCCGAGGCCGAAGCCGACGCAGCCGGCGACGAAGAGCGGGAAGGAGCCGAGCCCCGCCCCCAGCGCACCGAGGCCCATCGCCAGCGCCACGGCCCCGAGCACCCGGCTGCGGCCCAGCCGGTCGGCCAGCTGCCCCACCGGGAGCAGGACGATCAGATCCACGCCCTGAGCCATCGCGAGCAGGCGCGAGATGCCGGAGCGCTCGAGGCCGAACTCCCGGGTCCCGCGCAGGGGGATGAGGAACTGGCTCACCGACGACCAGCAGAACCCGAACACCATCCCGACAGCCAGCATGAACCAGACCACGGGGGGCGTGCGGGCAGCGGGCGGATGCGCGGGATCGGATCCCTCAGCAGTGGCGCGCGGGCGTGCGGGCGGCGGCTCGGGCAGGCGCCGGCGCAGCAGGGGCAGGACGGCGACGCCCAGCAGGAGTGGCGAGGAAGCTCCCAGCAGCGACACGTTCCAGCCCCAGTCCTGCGGCAAGAGTCCGACGAGGGCCAGTCCGCCGAGAATGCCGAGCATCCCCGAGGCCTCGTAGGTGTTGAGCCGCACCGTGGCGCCGGCGCTGCGCTCGTCCTGGAGCACGGCGGTGAGCCCGCTCACCATGCCCAGCGTGTGGGCCAGGCCCATGAGACCCCGGCCGAGCACGAGCACCGGGAACGGCCCCCCGGTGCCGAGCACCAGCAGACCGACGATCATGACGGCCGGAGCGAGGCTGAAGGCGGTGGCCAGGCTGCGGCCGGCCAGCAGGCCTGCGGGCATGGCCCCCGCCATGCGGGCGAAGCCGAAAGCGCCGGCCACGACGCCCAGCTGCCAGTCGGCCAGGTCATGCGCGCGAGCGATCTCGGGGAGGAGCGGGCCGAAGGCGCCGTTGCAGAACGTGCTGAAGAACATCAGCAGGCATACCAGCGCCGTGCCGCTCAAGGCTGCAATGGGCGCTCAGCTCCCCGGGCGTTCGTCCGCCGCCGCGGACTCTTCCGCCTCACCGGCCTTGAGCTTGCGGAAGACGGTCTTCGGGTCGATCCCCAGGATCTTGGCCGTGAGGGTCTTATTCCCCTTGGTCAGCCGTAGCGTCTCCTCGAGGATCCGCTGCTCGACCTCCGCCAGCGGCGTGCCCACCTTGATCTTGAAGAAGGCCTCCCCCGCGGCCCCGGCGCCCGCCCCCTCCGCCCCCGCGCTGCCCTGGGCCGCCCCCGGGCGTTCGAGCATCACGGCGCGCTCGGCCACGTTGTCCGGCAGATCGGTCACCTCCACCGCCGAGCCGCGGGCGAGCACCACCGCCCGCTCCACCACGTTCTCCAGCTCCCGCACGTTCCCGGGCCAGGCGTAGGCCTCGAGGCAGCGGAGGGCGTCGTCGGTGAAGCTCTCGAGGTGCCGGTTGTTCTTGGCCGCGTACACGCGCAGGAAGTGCTGGGCCAGGACCGCCACGTCCTCTCGCCGCTCCCGGAGCGGTGGGGCGGTGATGCTGATCACGTTCAGCCGGTAGTAGAGATCCTCGCGGAAACGCTTCTCGCGGACGAGCGTCGTCAGGTCCTGATTGCTGGCCGCGACGATTCGCACGTCGACGCGGAGGGTCCGGGTGCCGCCCACCCGCTCGAACTCCCCCTCCTGGAGCACCCGCAGGATCTTCGGCTGGGTGACCGGCGAGAGGTCCGCGACCTCGTCCAGGAACAGGGTGCCGCCGTCGGCCAGCTCGAAGCGCCCTTCCTTCCGCCCCGCTGCACCCGTGAAGGCGCCCTTCTCGTAGCCGAACAGCTCCGACTCGAGCAACGTCTCGGGCAGGGCCGCGCAGTTGACGGCGACGAACGGCCCGCCGCGCCGGGGCGAGCGCTCGTGGATCGCGCGGGCCACCAGCTCCTTCCCGGTGCCGCTCTCGCCGTGGACCAGGACCGTGGCCGAGCTGTTGGCCACCTGGTCCACGAGCGTCATCATGCGGCGGAAGGCCGGACTCACCCCGATGATGTCGCCCTGGCGCAGGAGGTCGTCGAGGCGCTTCTGCAGCGCCCGGTTCTGCTCGACGAGGGCCCGGTGCTCGAGCGCCTTGCGGATCACGCGGATCAGCTGGGCGCGCTGGAACGGCTTCGTCAGGAAGTCGACGGCGCCGTCCTTCATGGCCTTGACGGCCTCTTCCACGGTGCCGAAGGCCGTGAGCATGATCACGTCCACGTCGGGCGCAACGGTCTTGGCCTCGCGCAGGAGCTCGAGACCCGTGAGCCCGGGCATCTTGAGATCCGAGAGGACGAGGTCCACCCCGCCCCCCCGCAGGCGCTCCAGCGCGGCGTGACCGTCAGGGGCGAGCACCACCTGGTAGCCCTCGCGGGTGAGCGTGCGCTCGAGGCTCTGGCGGATCGCCGGGTCGTCGTCGGCCACCAGCAGCAGCGGGGAGTCAGACAAGCGCAGCCCTCTTGATCGGCAGCGAGATGGTGAAGGTGGTGCCCGAGCCCGGACGGCTGTCCCAGGTCATGCGGCCTCCGTGCTCCTCCACGATCTGACGCGAGATGGACAGCCCGAGCCCGGTCCCCTGGGGCTTGGTGGTGAAGAACTGCTCGAACAGCCGCCGGCCGATGTCCGGCGGGATGCCCGGACCGGTGTCACTCACGAGGATCTCCACGGTGTCGTCGAGCCGCCGGGTGGTCACGGTGAGCATCCCGCCCTGGGACAGGGCCTCGAGCCCGTTCTTGACCAGGTTCAGCACCGCCTGGCGGAGCAGCGAGCGGTCGATGGCCATGGGCGGCACCGCCGGGTCCGTCTCCAGGCGCACGGCGATGCCCTGGCGCGTGGCGAGCGGCCGCACGAACTCCGCCACCGCCGTCACCATCTCGTTGACGGAGTCCTCCTCGAACTGCGGGCGCGGGAAGCGGGCGAAGGCCAGGTACTCCTCGGTGAGGGCGTCCAGGGCCATCACCTGCTCGCGGATGGCGCCCAGCAGGGTCGTGGCCTCCTCCATGTCCGGCTCCCGACGCTCGCCCACGATGTCGCCCAGCATCTCGGCGTTCAGCTCGATGGCGGCGATGGGGTTGCGCACCTCGTGGGCCACCTTCAGAGACAGCCGCCCCACCGTGGCCATGCGCTCTGCCACCACGAGCTCCTGCTGCGCGGCCTGCAGCCGCGTGAGCGTGCCCGTCAGCTCCGCGTTCAGCCGCTCCACCTCGGCCCGGGCCCGCCGCTCGTGCTCGGCCACGTGCCCCAGGGCGAAGGCAGGCAGCCCGACCAGCCCCATGAGAATGATGACGGGGGTCCAGCCAACCCACGGGGGTGCCAGCGCGGCGGCGGCGGCGTAGAGGAGCCCGGCCACCAGGGCCACCAGGAGCCCCACCCAGCGCCCGAAGTAATACGCGTTGACCGCCACCAACGGGAAGAACAGGAGGTAGAAAAGGCTGTCGGCGCCGCCCGTCAGATACAGGAGCGAGAAGACCAGCAGGAGGTCCACCGCCAGGGCGCCCGTGAAGATCGGCCGCGTCGCCCTCGGGTTTACAGTGACCAGCGCCAGGATGCACGCCTTGTAGGCCGCGAACCAGAGCACCAGCGAGTAGACGTCGAAGCGGTAGCGGGGGCGCAGCGGCGCCAGCCCCAGCGTGGCCAGCCCGCCGACCATGACCAGCGCCAGGAGAAAGGCGAAGACGCGCTCGTCCCGCTCGAGCAGGCGTACCAGCGCCGTCCAGGGTCTGCGCGCGAGGGTCCTCATGGGGTGATCACGCCGCCCTCAATATAGCGCGGAGCCGGTCATGCGGGGGTCTGACCCGTGGCGGGGGCGCCCGCCGGGCTCAGGTGGACCTCTTCCCGCCTGAGCAGCGGGATCACCACCAGCGGCAGGAGCCCGATGGCGCCCACGACGAGCATGAGCCGGCCGAGATTCCCGTAGTCCTGCTGCGTCACCCCGAAGAAGGTGTTGAGGTACCGCGTCCCCAGCTCGCTCGCCGACAGCGCCAGGTTCATCAAGGAGGCCATGATGGCGAACATGGTGGCCTCCGCTCCCCGGGGCGCCGTGCGGGCGATGAGGACCAGCATGGGCACCATGGCGAGCTGCGACAGCGGCGCCGAGATCGTGGTGTCGATGAAGGCGAAGGTCCGGGCGCTCATCCCGACCCACTCGTTGGCGCCGTAGAAGAGGCCGATGGTCGGCAGATAGAGCAGGGTCCCCACCACGGTCACCCAGAAGATCGTGAAGCTCACGGGGCGCTGCGTGATGGGCTTCCGGAAGAGGACCAGACCCAGGAGGCTCAGGACGCTGCTGGCCTGGGCAAGCAGGCCCAGGAACCGCTGGTCGAAGCCCAGCCTGTCGATGGCCCAGTAGCTGTACCCCTGCCCCACCCCCGGCGTGGCCCGGAACAGGAAGATCACGAAGGCGGCCACCGCCACGGGGCGGGACAGCCCCACGCGAGAGAGCAGGAGAACGATCAGGGTCGCGGACACCACGAGGACCAGCTCCTGGGCGAAGGGTATGTCGAAGCGCTCCAGCGCGACGCCGAGGGCGGCATAGGAGAGCCCGACGATCATGACAAGCCGCGCCTTGCCGCCGCCCAGCGGGCCGCTCTCGGCCAGCGCCTGCCCGGCAGCGCGCGCGGCCGGTCCGGGCGCGGAGCGCGCCTCCCGGCCCACGAAGAGCGCGCCGAGGCCCACCAGCACGGGCAGACCGGCGGCGAGGGCGAAGACGGGACGGGAGCCGAGAGTGCCCGCGAGCACGCCGCCCAGGTAGCCCACGCTGAGGCTTCCCGCCAGGAGCGCCATGCGCCCCAGGGTCTGCACCTGCCCCATCTCCTCGTCCGTCCGCGCCACCTGGACGCTGAGCGCGTCGGCCACGACGTCCTGGACCATGAAGCCCACCGTCACCAGCACCATGGCCGCCAGGTAGGCGCCCTTGGTGGCGATCACGGTGGCCAGGAGCGCGTAGCCCACGAAGGCGCCGAGGGCGCCCAGGAGCAGGTACGCCTTCCGGCGGCTGCCGAGGATCGGATAGACGTCGGAGGCGACGCCCGCCACCATCTTCATGCTCCAGGGCAAGCCCAGCCAGAAGCCGATGCCCGCCACCTCGGCGGGGGTGAGCGCGAGCGCGTCCTTCTGGAAGTAGAGCATGGCCACGCCGGTGATCCCGCTGGCTCCGTAGCAGAAGTAGGTCAGCAGCACGGGCAGGTACGCGACCCTCACGGGCCCGACCACGCGCCGGAGCAGCCTGCCGGGACCGGAACCGGCCGGGGGGGACGCCGCGGAGGGATCCGGCATGACTGCTAGTTTATCCCAGCGCGGCCTGCCGGCCGCTACCAAGCCGCGGGCGCCCGCGGACGCGCCCGGGCAAACGAGTCACCTGGGCGCCGAGCGAACGTCGAGGTTGTTGATGATGCGCCGGACGCCTCGAACGCCCCTGGCCAGAGCCGCCGCCTGCGCCTTTTGATCCGCGGAGTCGACCGTCCCGCTGAGATACACGGTCGCGTTGCTGCTCAGCACGCCGAGGCGCGTGAGGTTCGCGTCTTTCTCGGCGACGAGCCGGGCCTTGACCTCGGACTCGATCCGCATGTCCTCCAGGGGCCCGACGCTGGCGCAGGATTCCGGTTGAACGACGTTGAGCTCGAGATGGCTCTCGGTGCCCTCCCGCTGAACGAGCTTCGTCTCCGTCAACCGCGCAAGGTCGATTCCCGCCTGCTTGAACGTGGCGCGCACGGCTTCGAGACGACGGGTGGCCAGCTCGGGGACCGCGGAGGGCGTGACCGGCTCCCGCTCCAGGAGGGCGGCGGTGGCGGCCTCAAGCGTGTCCGGCGCCGGCCGCTCGCGGAAGCGCTGCTCGAAGAGGCGTCGGGCGGCGGCAGCCCCCGAGAGTCGCTCCTCGCGTGCCATCCTCTCGATGGTCGTCTCCAGGGCGCGACGTTTCAGCTCGTCCACGTCGCCCGATGAGACGACCGGGGTCAGCGTCATCCTGATCTCGGGCAACTGCTCGAGGAAGGCCGCCAGACGCGTGGCCTGCGCCTGCCCCTCCGAGGTAAGCGTCGCCGTGCCGGGTTCGAAGGGGACGGGATTCACGTCGATCCGCTGGATCCGCGAATCCTCGCTGACCTTGACGCGCCCGATCCAGCTGACGGGCAGCGTGATGGCGTTGATGGCGACGGCGCGCACCGCGCTCCAGATGGCCTCGCTGAAGTCGAACCGCGGATCATTGAGGCGGCCTCCCACCGGGAACGACACCTTGATGTCCCCGCGTCGATCCTTGAGGAGCGCGGTGAGCAGGCCAAGCGGCAGTCCGATGCGCGCCTGAGCCCCGTCCTCGGCCGCCGCGCGAACGAGCTGCAACCGGCTGAGCCGGATGTCGGTCCTGGCCGAGAGCGCGTCGCCGTCGAGGCGACAGCGAAACTCGGACGTCAGCTGGCCGTCCGTGGTCTTCCAGCCAACCTGCTGGAGGAGGTACGGGTTCGCGCGCGGGATCGCAAGTCCGCGCACGTCGCCGTTGACGTCGACCCACAGGGGCCCGCCCATCGCCCGCAGGGTACCCCGCAGGTCCACCGTCGCGGAGGGCCCGAGCTGTCCCGTGAGGCTGACCCGTGCTGGCTTCGCCGGCGCGGTCGAGAGACCTTCCAGGCGAATCGCGATCCGCTGAAGGTCCATGGCGAACGCGGGCGAGACCGCGCGATCGACGACCCGCGCGCCGCCGCCGTCGACGCTCACCTGAGTGACGGTGGCCACGAGAGCGCTGCCGTCGGTCTCGGTCGTCTCGCTCGCGGTCACGACGCCGGGATCCCCGGCCGCGCCTCGGTCTGTCCGGGTGTCCGGTCGTGAGGTCAACAAGGCGCGCAATGGCAGGCCGCCCTTGTCGTCGCGCTCGACCAGGATCCACGGCTGCGCCAGGGCGAGACGGGCGACGGCGATGCGCCCGGGCCAATCAACCTCGAGAGCCGTCGCGGTGGCTCGCTCAACTCTCATCACGGTCCGCTCACGGTCGCGCACGTCCACCCGCGAGAGCGCGGCGTGGCCCCGCGCCGTGACGCGGGACTCGGTCAGCCGGGGCATGACGACGGCCAGGTCCAGATCGGCGGCGCCGCGCACACGAGCCGTCGTAGGCAGATACGGTTGATAGGGCGCGAGCTCGGCATTCTTTGCCACCAGGCGCAGATCGGCGGAGAGCGGATCGAGCCCGATGCGTCCAGTCACGTGCAGCTGACCGCCACCGGGCGGCCGGAGCGCCAGGCGCACCCCGGCCGGTCCACGCAGTGGCCAGCCGATGCCCGTCACGCCGGCGTCGATGCTGGAGACGTCGAGGCGGGCGGTGGGCGAGACGGTCTCGTCGCGCCAGGTCAGCGCGCCGTTGCGCACGACGATCTCGCGGATGTCGACCGCGAGGGCTGCGGTCGCCGCAGGTGGGGCGGAGGCGGAGGCAGCTGCGGTCGGCGAGGCTGGCCGGCGTGCGAGATCCTTGATCGGAAAGCCGCCGCCCCGATCGCGTTCGACGGTACCCCGCGGCTCGCTGATCAGGACGCGCTGGACCACCACGTGCGTGGGCCAGTGGACCTCGAGCCCACGCGCCTCGATGCGCTGCGCACCGAGGAGCGACCGGTGAGCATCGGCAGCGGCGAGGCGGTTGACGGCAATCGATCCCTGCACGCGCGCGGGGATGCCCGCGGCGAGCGGCTCGTTCATGCGAAGGTCCGCTTCCGCGAGGCCGGTGATCCGGGCCGCGACGGGGAGGAACTGGGCCCACGGGGCGAGATCGACATTGGCGAGACGCACACGCACGTCGGTGGGGGCCGGCGGCGGTTGCAGCGCGCCCGTGACGGCCAACGTCCCGCCCCCGGCGACGCTCGCCCGGATGTCGATTTTCCCGGGCGTCGCGGCGGGCCACGTGAGATCGGCCACGGTCGCTCGCACGGTGGCCAGCCGGAAGCGACCACCCTGCTTCGCCGTGGGATCGCGGACGCTCATCGCGCTGTCGAGCGCCAGCCGGCCGAGCTGCAGAGACCCCTCACGGTGCACGAACCCGCCGATGTCGGTCGTCATCTTCGGCACGACAGCCAGGACGTCGCCGCTGGCCGCTCTGACGAGAGTCACGTCCTCGAACCGCGCCGTCGCATCGGCGCGCAAGCCTTCCCGCGCATCGAGCGCGACCGTGAGGGAGGCGCTGGCACGCCCACGGGCGAGGCTGACCGAGGCATCGGGCGGGAGGTAGACCCGTGCCGGCGTGAGGTCGAGTCCCTCGACCGTGACCGTGCCCTGCAGGTGAATCGGATAGAGGCGCAGATTCGTGAGGGTGATGGACGCGGGGGCGCCCGCGGTCACGGATCTTCCGACCGCCGTCCCATCGTCGCGCCGGGTGGACACGTTGTGCGCCTCGATGACGATGTGCTCCGAGCTCCAGGTCCGGCGTTCGGGGAGCGCTTGATCCTCCAGCGTGACCGTCCCATCCGTCAGCGCGAAGCGGTCCACCGTTACGTCGATCGGCCGGCCCGTCGTTCCCGACGTCTGGAGGAGATCGGAGAAGTTGAATCCGGCGCTGGGCAGGCGCACGACGTGGACGGTGGGTCGGGTCAGGATGAGCTCGCGGACCCACAGGTGGCCGAAGAGGAGGGAGGGCAAGCGCAGGCGGAGGTCCAGCCGCTCGAACCCGGCGAACGGCGTGTGGCCGTCGCGTTCCGCGATCTGCAAACCGTGAATCGTGAACCGACCGATCAGGATGTTGAGGTCGACGCGATCGATGCTGGTGGGCCGCCCGGTCCGCGCGTGGATGCGCGCGGTCGCCACGTGCCGAACGAGCTCGGGTAACCCGTAGAGCGTGACCGCGATCGCCCCCACAACCACGCCGGCGATCAGTGCGAGCCAGCGACGGGCGCTCATGGCTCCTCCATCCTCCTACCGCCCCTCGTCGAGAGCGCTGTTGCGCCTGTCCTTTTCGTTCGCCGGGGGCGCCGCGGGCGAGTGGTCCGAGAGCGTGCGCAGCTTCACCCGGAACGCTCCCTCGTCCACGGCGCCGAGCCTCTGCGCGGCGGCATAGGACAGGTCGATGATGCGTCCGCGGACGATCGGACCGCGGTCGTTGATGCGCACCTCGACGGACCGGCCGTTCTTGACATGGGTGACGAGCACGCGCGTCCCGAGCGGCAAGGACGGATGCGCGGCGGTGAGCGCGTGCATGTTGAAGACCTCTCCGCTGGCCATGCGGCGACCGTGGTGTGGACGGCCGTACCACGAGGCCAGGCCCGTTTGGATTTCTCCCGGCGGCGGAGCCTTCGGCTGAGGCGCTGAGCCTGGCGACCTCTCCGGTGGGAGCCCCTTGACGACGCCGGCCATCGTCGCGCAGCCCGTCAGCGCCAAGGCGACGGCCCACGGAGCCAGGACGGCCGGCCGGATCAGCGCCAGACCCAGTCGCGCAGCCGATTCCACCAATGTTCTATCCGGTACGTGATCCCGGCCTGCTCCGTGCACGGCTCCGGCTCGGTGCCGGCGAGGAACACCTCGCCCGCGACCCGCGGGCACGACGTGCCGGCGAGCCCGCCATCGCTCGCGTCGCTGTCCGCGATCCGGATGCCCTCCGGCACCACGAAGGCGGGCGCGGGATACGCGTCGAGCGCCTGCCTCATGAACTGCGACCAGATCGGCAGCGCCGCCGCTGCGCCGCTCAGCCCGTGGGGCGTGGCGTCGTCGAAGCCGACCCAGACGGCGGCGACGAGGCGGGACGAATAGCCGACGAACCAGGCATCGCGGCCCTCGTTCGTCGTGCCGGTCTTGCCGGCCACCTCGCTGCCGGCGGTCAGCGACTGCGCGGCGCTGGCCGTGCCCGAGCGAATGACGCCCTGGAGCAGCGACGTCATCAGATAGGCCTCGGCAGGGGTGATGACGGCGGACGGAGTCGCGTCGCGGCCGCCGGGCACGACCGCACTGCCGTCGGCCCGGTAGACCGCGCGCACCGAGTGGATCGCGCCCGGCCGCAGGCCTCCGCTCGCAAACGGGACGTACGCAGCGGCGAGGTCGATCGGCGTGACCTCGAAGGCGCCGAGGGCGAGCGCGGGGACGGGAGCCGTGTTCTCGGCGAGGCCGAGAGCCTGAGCCGTCTCCGCAATTGCCGGCGAGCCCACCGCCTGGGCGATACGCACGGTGGCGCCGTTCAGCGATTGCTCGAGCGCCCGGCGGACGCTCACGCGCCCCTCGTAGTGGTCGTCGTAGTTGCGCGGGCTCCAGGACTTGCCGTCCACGTTGACCGTGATGGGGCCGTCTTCGACCAGCGTCGCCGCGGTGAACGGCAGCGCGCCTTCCCGAGGTCTGATCGCCGCCAGATAGACGAACGGCTTGAACGCGGAGCCGGGCTGGCGCCGCGCCAGCGTCACGCGGTCGAACTGGCTCGCCTGGTAGTCGCGCCCGCCCACGAAGGCGCGGATCTCGCCGGTAGCGGGATCGAGCGCGATCAGGGCAGCCTGCAGACGCGCACTCGGGTCGCTCCGCCGGAGCCGGGCGTAGCGGCTCTCGAGCTGGTCGAGGCCGGCGGCGACCGCGTTCTCGGCGAAGCGTTGCAGCGTGAGGTCGAGCGTGGTGACGATGCGCGCCCCC
>JACPIQ010000049.1 GCA_016188005.1 Candidatus Rokuibacteriota bacterium
GAGATGATCCTCTTCGAACTCCTTGGCCGGAAGGACCTCGACGATCTGAGCGCCTTCCCGGGCGAGCCTGTGGACCCCCTCCCGGTCGATGTCCTGGGGCATCTTGCCCTCCTTCCTCACGATCACGAAGCCCGTCATCCATCTCACGGCGCGGGCGAGACTGGTGTCGTCCTGCACCTTGATCTCGTCCTGCACTGATGGTGCGCCGGGCTCGGAGAGGCGTCAAGCCGGCGCGGCCAGCCGGCTCCCATGATCGAGGAGAAGGTCGTTGCAAGCGCCCACGGGCTTGGGGCCGGCGGTACACTAGGGCTCAACATCGGGCTCACGCCACATGACCAACCCTCGAGGGCACCCGACGGCTGCTTCCCTGCTCGACGCGCTGTTGGATGCGCGAAGCGTCGAGCTCCAGCTGCTCGACGACCTCGCGGATGCGCAGATGCTCGGCACCCGGGCCCATTTCCTCGAACCGCCGATCTGGGAGATGGGACACGTCGGCTGGTTCCAGGAGTACTGGATCTTGCGTCACCTCGACGGCCGCGCGTCGCTGCTCCCGGGCTCCGACGCCATCTACGATGCGTTCAACGTGCCGTATACGCAGCGCTGGGACCATCGCTACCCGTCACGGCGGCAATCGTTCGAGTACATCTCCGCGGTGCTGGATCGGTGCGTGGCCCGGCTCGACTCCCGCGAGCCGAGCGCGGAGGCGGCATACTTCTACACCCTCGCCGCGCTCCACGAGGACATGCACACCGAGAACCTCACCCTCATCCTGCATACCCTCGGCTACGCGCGCCCGCGCCTGGCCCGCTTCGATCCCGGGGCCGGCCGGCCACCGCTGGATCCTGCCTACCGCCCCCGTGACGTCGCTGTCCCGGGTGGCGCCTTCGCCCTCGGGGCGACACCCGACGAGCCTTTCGTCTTCGACAACGAGAAGTGGGCGCATCCCGTCGAGGTCGCGCCGTTCCGCATCTCGTCCATCCCGGTGACGAACGCGGAGTTCCAGCAGTTCGTGGAGGACGGCGGATACCGGCGGCGGCCGATCTGGGAGCGGCGCGGCTGGGAGTGGCGCCGCCGGGAGGGGACCGAGCACCCGCTGTTCTGGGTCCGCGGCCATGACGGGCGCTGGTGGGAGCGGCGCTTCGATGCCACGCTGCCGCTCGACCCGTGGCATCCGGTCGTGCACGTGAACTGGTACGAGGCCCAGGCCTACTGCCGGTGGGCGGGACGCCGGCTGCCCACGGAGGCCGAGTGGGAGATGGCCGCCACGCTCGAGCCGGCGACCGGCCGCAAGCGCCGGTTCCCGTGGGGCGACGAGCCGCCGACGCCCGAGCGCGCGAATCTCGACTTCCGCGCCGGTGGCACCGTCGACGTGCGCGCGCTGCCTGACGGTGACAGCCCCGTCGGCTGCCGGCAGATGATCGGCAACGTCTGGGAGTGGGTGGCCGACACGTTCCAGCCGTACCCCGGCTTCGAGTGCGATCCATACAAGGAGTACTCGCAGCCCTACTTCGGTCAGAAGAAAGTGCTGCGCGGCGGCGGCTGGACCACGCGGTCGCGGCTCATCCGCGGCACGTGGCGGAACTTCTACATGCGCCAGCGGCGCAACATCGTCGCCGGGTTTCGCACGGCGGCGCTCTGAGGAGGGGTCATGGGCTGCCTGCTCGACGTGCATGCCGACGAAGCGAGATTCCTCACCCGCATGGCGGAGGACATCGGGCGGGGACTCACCGCGCGCCCGCGACGACTGCCGCCCAAGTACTTCTACGATGAGGCCGGCTCCGCTCTCTTCGAGCGGATCACGGAGCTGCCCGAGTACTACCTGACGCGGGCCGAGGCCGCCATCCTGCGCGACGGCGTCGGGGACCTCGTCCGCCGGCTCGACCCGCGCGACATCGTGGAGCTGGGGCCCGGTTCCTGCCGCAAGGTCCGCTGGCTGCTCGACGCGCTGGAGGACGGCCGCGGCGTGCGCTACGTCGCGATGGACGTCGGCCGCGAAAGCCTCGCCCAGGCGGTCGGCGCGCTCGCCGACGAGTATCCCGGGATGCACCTGCACGCGGTCGTCGCCGACTTCGAGCGCCACCTCGGGTGCCTGCCCCTGCCCGCGGGCCGCCGTCTCGTGCTCTTCCTCGGGAGCACGATCGGCAACTTCGATCCGCCCGCCAGGCGCGCGCTGCTGGCCCAGGTGCGGCGACTCCTTGGCTCCGACGGCCGGTTCTTGCTGGGCGTGGACCTCGTCAAGGACCGGCGGGTGCTGGAGGCGGCGTACGATGACGCCGCCGGCGTCACCCGCGAGTTCAACCGCAACATCCTTCGCGTCGTGAACCGGGCCGTGGATGGCGACTTCGTCCCCGGGGCCTGGCGACATCACAGCTTCTACAACATGGAGATGAGCCGGATCGAGATGCATCTGCTCGCCGCCGAGCCCCAGCGCGTCCACCTCAAGGCCCTCGGGCTGGGGCTCGACTTCGAGGCAGGCGATGGGATCTGGACGGAGAGCTCGTACAAGTTCACGCGCGAGTCCGTCGCCGTGATGCTGCGCGAGGCCGGCCTCGCCCTGGACGACTGGCGAACCGATCCGGAGGGCCGCTTCGGCCTCGCGATCGCCCGCCCCGGGGAGCGCGCGTGAGGGCCACCCCGGTCCCGCGCAGGCTCTACGTCCACGACGACCTCTCGGAGGAGCTCCACGCGCACGGCGACGGGTCCCGCGCGCAACAGCTCGGGGGGGCCCTGCTGGCCCTGCTCCGCCAGGATCCGCGCGTCGTTCTCCTGACGCTCGAGGGGCAGGTCGAGGCGCTGGTCGCGCGAGGCGCGCATGCACCGTTCGCGGTGGCCATCGGCGTCGGCCAGGCCGGCACCCGTGTGGCGACCGAGGTCCACGCGCGCACGGGGTGGTTTCCCGCGATCGAGCGCGTGGATGTGTGGCGGGAGGAGGACGACGCGGGCGGCTATGCACTGGCCGGTCCGGCGCCGCTCGCGTCCCAGCTCGGCGCGATCGCGGACGGGGACTCGGTGGCGGTGGTGGACGATACGATCTTCTCCGGGCTCACGATGTGCGCGGTGCTGGCCGCGCTGACGCCCCGTCCCGCGCGTCGGGTCCACGCCTTCTGCCTGCGCGGCGTCGCTGAAAGCGTGGAGGCCGTGGCCCGTGTCGCGCCGGTCACGGCCGGCGTCCTGGCGCCAGGGCGGATCCTCGAGGACGTCTCGTTCATCAACGCCAGCGGCCTCGTTCACCGCGGTGCGATCCGCCGCGCGGGAGGGCCGCCGCTGGCGTTCTTCGAGCGGCCGGAGTGGATGGCCGCCTGGTTTCCCGGCTACGCCGGTGATGCTATCGCGCTGTGCCGGGAGATCCACGAAGCGGTCGAGGCACCACCAGGCGGTCGAGCGCCTCGAAGGCGACGTGGATCGCCAGGGCCATCAGCGCCGCCGGCACCGCGCCGGCCAGGATCGTCGGCACGTCGTTGAGCGCCAGCCCGGTGACGATGAGCGTGCCGTACCCGCCGCCGCCGATGAACGCCGCCAGCGTCGCCGTCCCCACCGTGAGCACGGCCGCGGTCTTGATGCCCGCCATGATCGTCACCGCCGCCAGCGGCAGCTCGATCCACGCCAGCCGCTGCCAGCCGTTCAGGCGCATCACCGCCGCCATGTCGAGGAGCTGGCGGTCGAGACTGCTGACCCCCGCACAGGTGTTGCGGACGATGGGCAGGAGCGCGTAGAGACACAGGGCGACGAGCGCCGGCACCCGGCCGATGCCGAACAGCGGGATCATGAAGGCCAGCAGCGCGAGCGCGGGGATCGTCTGCAGCACGCCGATCCCCATCAGCTCGATCTGGCCGAAGAGGCGGTGGCGGGCGGCGAGGAGTCCGAGCGGGAGCCCGAGGGCGACGGCCACGGCCAGTGAGGCGCCGACGAGGACCAGATGCTCGGCCGTCAGCGTCACGAGATCGCGGGCCAGGTGGCGGCGCGCCGTGCCGGCGCCCGCGACGTCGCGCTCGCCCAGAAACGCGGCAGCAGCCTGAGCAAACGTGCGCCGATCCAGCTCCACTTCGGCGTTGAGCCGGGCCATGGTGGCGTTGTCGATCCGTCCCCCGAGGCGCCGCTCGAGCGCGGCCCAGGTCCTGGGCAGGCGGTCGGCCAGGGACGCGCGCGCCAGCAGCACGGCCGCGTAGTCGGGGAAGAAGCGGCGGTCGTCGGCGAGCACGACGAGCTCGGCGCGCGCGAGCTGGCCGTCGGTCGAGAAGACGTCGATCACGTCCACCCGGCGACTGGTCAGCGCCGGGTAGGTGAGCGCGTGCTCCATGCCGCGAACGGCGGCCAGACGGAGGCCGTAGTGGCGCTGGAGACCCGGCCAGCCGTCGTCGCGGTCGAGGAAGCCGGGATCGAACGCGGCCGTCAAGCCCGGATGCCGGCCGAGATCGCTGATGGCCCGCAGGCCCAGCCGTGCCGCCGTGTCGCGGCGCACGGCCAGCGCGTACGTGTTGGCGAAGCCGAGCGGCTCGCTAATGACCAGGCCGCGCGGCCGCATCCGCGCGCGCAGCGCCGGCAGATCGGTCACCGATGGATCATTCAGGATGGCGCGGCTGATCGTGCCGGTGTATTCGAGGTAGACGTCGATATCGCCGCTGGCCAGCGCGCCGTAGACGATGCCCGTCCCGCCCAGCCCGAACCGGCGCTCCACCGGCGCTTCGCCGACCTGCTCGGCGATCCGTGCCGCGATCTCCGCGATGACGTAGCTCTCGGTGAACGACTTGGAGCCCACGCGGACCGGCGTCGCGCTACCCTCGGCGGTCCCGGCGAGCACCGCCATGGCGACGACGACCACCGCGGCCAGGCGGCCACACCCACGCCCCGACGCCATCGTGAGGCGGACAATTCGCCGGGTAGGGCCGGGCCGCTCCCCCCGGAACACGCTGCGTTGCAGCCCCCTGTGCCTGCCCCTCACGGGCCACGAGAGTACGGTCCCCTGCCACAGCGACACGCAGAAGCCACGGTTCCGGTGAGAGCGGCCCGGCCCCACCCTCCGCGTCAGGCGGAGGGACTTCCGACTCAGCATGCTAGAGCACCGCCGTCATGGCGGGCGGGGGAGCCTGCGCGCGCAGGAACTCGGCGACGTAGGGATCGGCCGGTCGTCGCGCGAGATCGCCGAAGGTGCCTTCCTGCACGACGCGGCCCTGGTTCAGCAGGGTGATGGTGGAGCCGAACACGAATGCCTCGCGCACGTCATGGGTGACGAGGAGCACGGTCTTCCGCAGCTCGCGAAAGACGCGCACGAGGTGGGCCTGGAGCTCCGCGCGCGAGATGGGATCGAGCGCGCCGAGCGGCTCGTCGAGCAGCAGCACGGGCGGGTCGAGCATGAGGGCGCGAATGAGGCCCGCGCGCTGGCGCTGGCCACCGCTGAGCTCGGCCGGGTAGTGGTCGAGCAGGCCTTGCTCGAGGCCGACGAGGTCGGCCAGCGAGGCCAGGCGCGCCGCCATGCGCGCCGGCGTCCAGCCCTCGGCGCGCGCGGGCAGCGTCGCGTTCTCCGCCGCCGTCATGTGCGGATAGAGCGCGGCCTCCTGCACGACGTAGCCCATGCTGCGGAGAGTATCGCGGCGCGTGTCTCTGGAGACGGCGACGCCGTCCACGAGGATCTCGCCGGCGTCCGGCGAGAGCAGTCCGAGCACGAGGCGGAGGATGGTGGATTTGCCGCACCCGCTCGAGCCGAGGAGGATCCGTGTCGTGCCGGCCTCGAGGGCCAGCGAGACGTGATCCACCGCCACGCGGGTACCGAACGTCTTGGTGACGTCGCGGAGAGCAATCATGCGCGCGGGGCGCCCGCCACGTCCTCGCGCGTGACCTCGACCATCGCGGGCTTCAGGCCAGGAACGCCCCGCGCTGGTAGTCCTCTACAGCCTGCGCGATCTCTTCGCGGGTGTTCATGACGAAGAGGCCATACCGCGCGACGGGCTCGCCCAGCGGGCGCGCTGCGAGCAGGAGAAACCGCCCTGGCGCCTCGCCGGTCGTGGCCGACAGCTCTGAGCCGTCGCTCAGGACGGCGAGCTTCCCTGCGGCCATCTCCTGCGCGGCGGCGCCACCGATCGCGACGCGGCCCTCATAGACGTATGCGAAGGCGTTGTGGCCGGGCGCCAGCGCCAGGGAGAACCGGGCGCGGGGCTCCATCCGAACGTCGAGATATGTCGGCTGGGTCCCGACGCCCTCTACCGGTCCACGAACGCCGCCCGTGTCACCGGCGATCACGCGGGCCCGCGCGCCGGTGGCCAGCGCCACCTCGGGGATCTTCTCTGGCGCGATATCCTGATAGCGCGGTGCGATCATCTTGTCCTTCGCCACCATGCCGCTAGCCTCTCACGCCTTTCGGGATCATGCTATCCGACGCCGAAGGCACGGCTCGAAGGCATCCTAGTCCGCCGCCGATCGCGGCGTCAAGGCGGGAGCCGGCGCGGAGCCGCTCGCGCGCGGTTGACGGGCCGTCCCGCCTCGTCTAGCGTCAGGTGGTGATGGCAACCCTGGGGTCTGGATCGCTCACGGCTTGGCGCCGCCAGGCCCTCCGGCGCATGACGGCGACTCGCCGCTCGACGCTGGCGTTCCTCGCGCGGCTGCCCGAGCGCGAGATCTTGCGGCCCCGCACCCTGGACCGCTGGTCCGTCAAGGACATGCTCGCGCATTTCCTGAGCTGCGACGAGGAGACCGTGCGCCGCTTCCGGCTCATCGAGCGGGGCCGGGGCGACCGCATCCACTGGTTCGAGAGCATGGCCGACGCCGATCGTTTCAACGCGCGGTCGGCCGCCCGGCTGCGCCGGCTCGGGGTTCGCCCGCTGCTCCGCCGGATGGCGAGGGTGCACGCCGATCTCGTGCGGTCGTTCGAACGCCTGCCCACGGACTCCCTGCGCGACCGCTCTCACGCGTATTCCGTGGTGGAGTGGCTTCCCGCGCCGGGCTGGAGTCACGAGCGAGATCACGTGAGCGAGATCCGGGAGTGGTGGCGCGGCTGCCGGGCAGCGCGAGCCCGCCGGCGGCGGGCTGACCGTCAGGTCTAGAGCAAGGCCACAATCACCTCGTCGGCAGCCGTGGCCGGCCCTCGCGCGGCCAGCGGCGAGCGTCCCCCGGGCTCTTCAGAGCATGAATCGGATGTCTGAGCCGTGCGTCGGATAGGCGAACAGCGTCTGCTTCAAGTCGCGCGCCGGAATTCCAAGGCGAATGGCGACGGCAAACACGTTGATCATCTCATCGGCGTGGGGACCGAGCAGGTGAGCGCCGATGATGCGGTCGGTCTGCTCCTCGATCAGCACCTTGAAGCCCGATGTGGTTTCCCCGACCCGGCGCGTGTTGAACCAGGCCGAACTGTCCTTCCAGCTCGTGCGAAAACGCCGCCCAGCGGCGCGTGCGGCCGCCTCGGTGAGCCCGGCCGACGCCAGCGGAGGGACGCTGAAGACGGCCGACGCGATACCCTGGTAGTTCGGCACCCGCCGGTTGCCCTCCAGCAGGTTCGTGACGAGCACCGCGACGTCGTGGTCGGCCTTGGGCGTGAGTGGCGGCCCGCTGGCGGCGGCGTCGCCGCCCGCGTACACGAGATGGTTCGACACGCTCTGCAGGAATTCGTTCACGGTGACGCCGCGCTTCTCGCGCTGGATGCCCGCCGTCTCGAGGGCCAGGTCGTCGATCTCGGGCACTCGGCCCGCGCTGTGGACGGCGATGTCCGCCTCGAAGCGGCAGTCCTGGCCGCGCTGAGCGCCATGCACGACGAGGCCGGCACCGAGCGCTTCGATGCCGAGGACCTCCGTGTCGACCTCCACGCGGATGCCGACTTCCCGGGTGCGCTTGACCAGCAGGTCGACGAGGTCCGGGTCAAAGCCCCCGAGGGGCCGGGCGCCTCGGTGCAGGATCGTCGCGCGCACCCCGGCACGGGCGGCGATATGGGCAAACTCGAACGCGATGTAGCCGCCCCCGACGAACACGATACGGGGCGGCAGCCGATCGAGGTTCAGGAACTCTTCGCTCGTCGCGAGCCGTTCGGCGCCGGGGAACGTGAGCGGCACCGGCATGGCACCCGCCGCGATGAGGACGCGCTGCCCGATCAGCCGGTCATCGCCGACCGCCAGCGACGCCGGGCCCACGAAACGAGCCCGACCATGGAACTGCTCGATGCCCATCTTCGCCCACGCCTGCTCGGTGCGCTGCGGCGTCGGATCGACCACTGAGCGCTTGAACCGCATCAGCGGGCCCCATTCGATCGTCAGCGTGCCGGCCGGCACGCCTTTGTCCGCGAGGCCGCGTGCGGCGTGAACCGACTCGGCCGCGCTGACCAGCATCTTCTTCGGAACGCAGCCCCGGAGCGCGCACGTGCCCCCGAACGGCCGTGAGTCCACCACCGCCACGGTCCAGCCCGCTTCGCGGCACCGCGACGCCACCGCCGACGTCACCCCTGTTCCGACGACCACGAGATCGTAGCGATGGTCCATGCCGTCCGTGAGTCACGTCGGGGTTCACGCCACCTTCGGCATGTTCTGTTCGATCCACTCCCTCGCCATCCGGACGCCATGGGTCTCGGCATCCGCCTCGCTGTCGAACCGCTGGTCCTGTACCGGCAGGTCGATGTTCAGTTGGGCGGTCCCGGTGGAGTGCCTGACGGTGGCCACTACCGCCCACTTGCCATCCTTCATCTGCTCCGTCGCAATGGCGATGTCGCAGTTCCTGTAGGCCTGGAACGTCTTGCGCTGAACCATGACGTCACCTCCGATGGCGAGCCGCCTGAGCTTTCTTGATGTTATCCCGGCGCGCCCGTCGTTGAGCTGGCGTCGGCTTGGCATCCTCGGGGACGTTCGGCCGCGGCTTGGCCTCGAACCTGTCGCCCCGCAGATGCGCCGGCTTCGAGCCGAGCCCTTCGAGAACTGTCCTGGCATCCCGTGTATCCGGGATGAGCCCACCGTCCTTGATGTGGGCGTCCTCTTTGGCAACCAGCCACTTGACCGTGGCCCAGGAGCCGCTCGACCGCTTGCCGGCCACTCGCTGGATGTGTCCACGCGTGCCCACATCCTGATTTCGGAAGGCGATGAACTCTCCTTTCGGTCGGACTTCAATATGGTAGTAAGCTCCCCTGCCGGTGCTCCCGGGCTTCTTGCGTGTACGGCCCTCAGGCTGTGCGATGGAGCGCTGGCGGGTGGTCATCGTCCGCCACCGTGCCTGAGCCTTCTTGATATTCTGCTTGGCGATGTCACGCTGTCGAACAGTTGCCATAGACACCTCGTTGCTCGTGGCCTTCATAGATCGAGCAGGGGCAGGCCGGTCTTTGGGTCCGTCCGGCGCTGTAGGCGGCGGGACAATTCCACGAGCACCACCTCGAGCGTGGGCCGGACATGGGCGCGCAGGAGATGCCCGCCATGCGCCGTCCCGTCCCGCTTTCCCACCACCGCGTGGGCATGGACTTTCGGCTTTCCCTCGTGCAGCGCGACGTTGCCGGCCAGCGCCAGCACTTCCACCTGCTCGGGGATCGCGATCTTGTCGTAGGCCTTGCGCTTGAGGTCGAAGAACCCGAGCACGGCCTCGCGGAACGCACCGATCGCCGTGAAGTGCGCGCCGGTCACGCCGTGCTCCTGGGCGAACGCCTGCAGCCCCGACATGACCTCTTCGCCATCGTCGAAGACCAGCGCGAAGGTCGTTTCCGGGCCGTCCTGGATCGCCTTCGCGTTCATGTCCCTAGAAGCGCGCGGGCGTGTGCCCCGCCCTGCTATCCTTGTGGCGCTGCTCGACGACCTCCCAGCACACGTTGTCGAGAAACGCCTTGATGTACTCGTCCCGGCCGCCCGCGCCATAGTCCACCATCCAGGCATGTTCGAACACGTCGAGGACGAGGATCGGGTGGCATCCGGCGGGGTGGTTCAGCTCGTGATCGCCGATCCACCAGTTGAACAGGCGGTTGCCCATCGGGTCCCGGTAGAGGATGGCCCAGCCGACGCCCCGCATGGCGCCGGTCTTGGCGAAGTCCTGCCGCCAGACCTCGACCCGTCCCCACGACTCCACCAGCTCGCTGGCCAGGCCGCTCTGGGCGCTCAGCTGCGAGCCCGGGGCGAGGCTCCCGAAGTAGTACTCGTGGAGCGCCATGCCGTTGAACTCGAAGCCGGCGCGGCGCTTCAGCTCGGCCCACGAGCGCGAGCCGATTTCGGCGCGCTCCAGGTCCTCGATGAGACCGTTGACGTTCTTGACATAGCCCTCGTAGAGCGCCCAGTGCTGGCGGATCTGCTCATCCGAGATGCCCTGGAGGGCCTTCGGCTTGATTCGGTCCTGCACCCTATAGCTCATGGTCCCTCCCTCGTGTGCGGGCCTCCGGTCATATGGGTCGCCGACCCTGGCCGTCACGGCTCACGGCCTTGCGCCAGCCTGGGCGGTGAGCAGCGGGGAGGGGACCCCCGTTGCCGTCGGGCTGGCGCCCTACCTACTTGGCCGGCGATTCCCCACCCCGCTGATGGCGCTCCGACTCCTCGTCGAGCTGCACGGGCCGACCGGCGCCGGCCTCCTTGTCGCTCCGCTCGCCGTCGTCCGGCATCGGCTGACCCTGGCCCTTCTTCTCGGGGTCGTGCCCGCCCTCGTGAGGCCCCGGCCGCTCCTGCGACTGCTTCCCCTGCTGGGATCGCTTTCCCTGCCTGCCGTGCTTGTTCCTGTCGCGCTCCTGGTCGACACCGGGCTTCTGATCCATCACAGTCTCCTCCTCTGCTCTCGCCGCACCGGCTCCACGACAGCACTGGGCCGGCCGCGCAGCTGAAAGGGCTGGTGCAACTGCCATCTCACCAGGGAGCAAGGCAGGTGCCACGCCCACGAGCGGCCGGAGCGCGCGTAATTCAGCGAAAACTCCGACTGTTGGGGGGACCGACGCGTGCAGACCGCGTAAGAACTGGCCGTAAGACTTATACGGTCAACCCTCACCCCGACCCTCTCACTGGAACGGAAGGGGACCGGATCCCTTTCCCTCGGAAGGGGAAGAAGGCAGGGTGACGGGGATCCGATTACCAGGGACGGATCAGCCGGTCCACCGAGAACCGGCCCGCTCCTCCCACGAGCACCGCCAGCGCCATGCCGATCAGCGCCAGATTGAACTCGAAGCCGGGACCCTTGCCCGGCTGGCCGGACTGGAGGAAGAAGCCGTTCTTCCAGTGCACCGTGGCGATGGCTACCAGCATGACGATGACGAGACCGAGGGCGGCCGGGCGGGCGAGGAAGCCCACCAGTACGGCCAGCCCGCCGAAGCACTCGGTGAACGCGGCGATCACCGTCGCCCCAGCCGGAATGCCCAATGACTGCTTGAAGTACCCGATCGTGCCCTTCAGCCCGCCGCCGCCGAACCAGCCGAAGACCTTCTGGGCGCCGTGGGCGAAGAAGATGATGCCGAGCACGACTCGGACGATGAGCAACGACCACGACGGGTAGGAGCCGAGGATCATCTCCATGAAGGCCTCCCAGCAGGACCCGGCGAGTCACCGGGCAGCGCGGATCTTGCCCTTGGGGGGGCGGATCGCTTCCTGCCCGCTCTCGAGACCGGCGCTGATCTGCTCCTTCGCTGTGTCGAGCGCGCTCTCGGTCACCTCCTGGACGGTGCGGAGCCGGTCAGCCGCCTTGATCCTGAGATGGCGGGTTCTCCGGTCCGCGTACGTGCGTATATCCTCCCCCCAGATCCACACTGCCAGACTGCCTGCGATCAGGCCCACCATGAAGCGAAGCATGTGACTCCTCCTTGTGAGGGCACCTGAGTTCACGGTGCCGGCATTCGATGAGACTGGGCCCAGCAAGAGAAGTGCCACGCCTCGCGCGTGACGGAACCTGGGGCCCGAGGCCCGCTGCAGGGCTTGCTGGACAATGCCAGGGAGGCGCTTCGCCGATGGAGCACTGAAAGAGCTACCGCCTTACCAGGTAAGAACTTCTGGTCCCTCGCGAGGCGCGTGGGGCGGGTCGTCCCGATACTGCAGGAAACGGTTGATTTTCCAACCATGCCGACGACATGGCTGCCCCCGGCATGACCGATGCAACTTTCTTGATGCGTGATGCTGAGGTCGAAAGCATGGGAACGCCATGACGGAGGGATGCCATGACTGACAGCATACGGGACGTGATGACCCCGAACCCGCTGACCATGCCCGCCAGCGCGTCGGTGATGGAGGCCGCGCAACTGATGCGGGGGAGCGATATCGGCGACGTGATCGTGGTGGAGGGCAACCGGCTCGTCGGCATCCTGACCGACCGTGACATTGTGGTGCGCGCGCTGGCCGAAGGCGCCGATCCGCACGCCACGGCGGTGGGCGACATCTGCAGCCGGGTGCTCTCGACGGTCCGACCGACCGAAAGCGTCGGATCCGCCGTGCGGCTGATGCGGGAGAAGGCCATCCGACGCTTGCCGGTGGTGGAGGAAACCGGACAGGTGGTCGGGATCGTCTCCATCGGAGATGTGGCGGTCGAGCGGGACCGCCGTTCGGTGCTTGCCGACATCAGCGCTGCGCCCCCGAACGTGTAACCGAAACGTGTAACCGATTGGAGGACTTCGTATGGCACGCTGTGACGTGTGCGGCAACGACTACGACCAGGCGATGGAGATCCGACTCCGGGGCATGACCGGCACCTACGACTGCTTCGAGTGCGCGATCCACGCGATGTCCCCGGCCTGCGAGCACTGCGGATGCCGGGTCATCGGCCACGGGGTGGCGGCGAAGGGGAAGATCTTTTGCTGTGCCCACTGCGCGGAGCAGGTCGGCGCCCACCCGATCCACGCCTGACCACGTGTGGGGCCATCGAATGTCGTCGGCTGTCGAGTTCCGAGCGCTCACCAAGTGGCTGACCAAGTGAACGGCCAGAATCACGATGCCGGGTGCTCCACGAGGCTGGGCGACAGGTGTTTCTTACACGGTAGCTCCTTCCGTTCTCGATCGCGTGCCGCGGGGCCAGGGGTGGCCGCTCACTGTATTTCCGACTGCTTAGCTCAGGTGCCTCTCGGGCTGCGGACTGGCACGGCCCTGGCAACTTGTGCGGCATCGACGGCAGCACGCAGCGCGGGAGGGGAGAACAGGCCATGGTGGCCGCAGGAGCGGAAAAGAAGCGTCCGGACCCGGTGGGACCGGACGCATAGAGAGCTGGAGGCCGCGGGGAGCGGACTCCCGCGGCCTCCAGCTCAATCAGGTCGAGGGCGTAGAAGCGAAGGAGGGGACAGGTATGCGCAGCCGAATCCGAAACGTGCCCTACCTACTGATCCCACTTGCGATCACCGGCGCGTTGCTGGCGGGCTGTGCGGTTCAGTCGGAGCCGGTGGCGACTGCCACGGTCGGCGCGCCCAACACGGTCACGTATCCGGAAGGCCGGTATCAGTTGTACGGCGACGGCGCGGCCACGCCCTACTACTGGGCGTGGATCCCGGCCGGCACCTCGCCGCCGGCCCCGCCCCCGCCTCCGCGTCCAGGGGTCGCGCACCGGGAGGGGCGCTACCAACTCTACGGCGATGGCGTGGCCACGCCCTACTACTGGGTATGGATCCCGGCCGGGACCGCGGCGGTGCCCCCGCCTCCGCCGCCGCCCCGGCGTTTCTGAGCCCGTGGGCGGTGCAAGAGTGACGCGGTGTGCGGGAAGTTCTGCCGCATTCCGAGTCGACATCAACCGAAAGGTGGAAGGAGGACGACAATGCGTTGCCGGATTGCCACGAGCGTCGCGCTGGCCGCGGTGATGCTGGCCGGTGCGCCGGCGTACACGCTGGCGCAGAGTACCACCGACAAGCCGAGCACGACCGAGCGACTGGGGCAGAAGGCCGACGAGGCCGGCAGCAAGGTCAAGAGCATGGCCCGAGAGGGCAAGACGAAGGTCACCGATTCCTGGGTGACCTCCAAGACGAAGATCGCGCTCTTCGCCGACGAGCGGGTCAAGGGGCGTCAGATCAGCGTCGAGACCAAGGGTGGAACGGTCTTCGGAGGAGGCCAAGGCGGCGGCATCCGAGGTGACCAAGCGCGTGGAGCACGTGAAGGACGTGCACAACCAGCTCCAGGTCGTGTCCCCGGGGAACCGCCCGAAGGTCGATACCGACGACAAGGCGATCACGAGCATGGTCAAGCGGCGCTTGAAGGAGGACCGCCAGCTCAAGAGCGCGAAGATCGACGCGCGCGTCGACTCCGGCATCGTGACGCTGACGGGTGAGGTGAAGAGCCTCGCGCTGAGCTCGCGGGCATCGGAGGTTCTGAGCGACGTGCCGGGCGTCCGCGCCGTGAGGAACGATCTGAGCTACGAGCCGCGGAGCAGTAGCCCTGCGCCGGCGGGAGGGAAGTAGGTGGCCCGGCCGCGACGCAGCCGGAGGCGGCGGGCCGGGCCGTCCCGGACCGATCGGATCGTGGCGCGGAAGATGAAGGCGGTCATCGGTGAGTACAAGCGGGGTCAGCTCCGGTCGAGCTCGGGGGCCCACGTCCGCACGCCGCGACAGGCTGTGGCGATCGGCTTGAGCGAGGCGAGGCGGGCGGGCGCCAGGATTCCGAAGCGGTCCGGTGCGTAGGAACGACTCGCGCCGCTTCGGCTGGGGCGGCGGGCGTCCGAGGCGAGGCCATAACGTCTGCCGGAAGGGGAGTAGGCCATGCACCTCTCGCGGCGGGACTTCCTGAGCTGGTCGGGGGGCGTCGTGACGGGCACCGCCCTCGGCGGCCTGACCGGGCTCGGCGCCAGCCTGGCCCCCGTCATGGCGCGGGCCGAGGAGCTGCGGATCAAGAACGCCAAGGCGGTCCCCAGCGTATGTCCCTATTGCTCGGTCGGCTGCGCCACGCTCGTGCACACGATCGACGGGAAGATCGTCAACATCGAGGGCGATCCCCGTAGCCCGCACAACGAGGGGACGCTGTGCCCGAAGGGCGCCGCGATCTACCAGCTTCACGTCAATCCGAACCGCCCCACTCGCGTGCTGCACCGGGCGCCGGGAGCGACGGACTGGGAGGTGTGGGACCTCGAGCGCGCGATGGAGCGGGTGGCCGAACTCATCAAGAAGACGCGCGACGAGACGTTCGTCGAGCGGCTCGAGAACGGCACGCCCGTGAACTCCACGACGGCCCTCTTCTCGCTGGGTGGCGCCACCCTCGACAACGAGTGGAACCACATCCAGCAGAAGCTCATGCGCGGGCTCGGCATCGTCGCCATCGAGAACCAGGCCAGGATCTGACACAGCTCCAGCGTCCCCGGACTGGGGACACGGTTCGGCCGTGGCGCCGCCACCCTCTTCTACCGGAGCATGGCCGATTCCGACTGCGTGGTCATCCAGGGCTCGAACATGGCGGAGTGCCACCCGGTGGCCTTCCGCTGGCCCATGGTGGCGAAGTCCAGGGGCGCCAAGATCATCCACGTGGATCCCCGCTTCACCCGCACGAGCGCGATGGCCGACATCTACGCGCCGATCCGCGCCGGCTCGGACGTCGCCTTCCTGGGTGGACTCGTGAACTACGCGCTGAACAGCGAGCGCTGGAACACCGACCCCTTCTTCAGGGAGTTCGTGGTCAACTACACGAACGCGCCCGTCATCATCAACGACCGCTTCAAGGACACCGAGGACCTCGACGGCGTCTTCTCCGGGCTCATGCAGTACGACGAGAAGTCCAAGGCGTGGCCGTACAACGGGTTCCTCGGGCAGTACAGCGGCGAGACGTGGCAGTACGCGGGCACGCAGGCCGACGCGCGCGGCTGGCAGGCGGCCACGAAGCAGTCGGGCGAGCAGGCCGCCGGCGATCACGACATCGCGAAGCGAGGCCCGAGCGCGGGTCAGGCGACGGCGCCGACAGGGGAGAAGAAGCCGCTCTCCGGTCCGCCGTTCGAACCGCTCGTTCGTTCGCTCCTGAAGCCGCCGCCCCAGCGCGACGACACGCTCCGGCATCCGGGGACGGTGTTCCAGATCGTCAAGCGCCACTTCGCCCGCTACACGCCGGAGATGGTCGAGCAGGCCACCGGCTGCCCGAAGGACATCTTCCTGAAGGTGGCGGAGACGATCCTCGCCGGCTCCGGCCGCGACCGGACGACGTCGTTCGCCTATGCGGTGGCCTGGACGCAGCACACCAACGGCCCCCAGACGATCGGCTGCTGCGCGCTCCTGCAGCTCCTCCTCGGCAACATCGGGCGGCCGGGGGCGGGGATCATGGCCCTGCGCGGCCACGCGTCCATCCAGGGCTCGACCGACGTCCCGACGCTCTACCACTCGATCCACGGCTACATGTCGCACCCGAGCGTGCTCAAGAAGCATGACAGCCTCGCGCACTGGCTGGCCGCGGAGACGACCCCGCGCGGTTACTGGGCCAACACGCCGAAGTTCATGGTGTCGTACCTGAAGTCGATGTACGGCGACGCCGCCACGCGCGAGAACGACTTCGGCTACGACTGGCATCCGAAGATCGTGGGAGACCACTCGCACATGCCGATGTTCGTGGCCATGAACGACGGCAAGGTGAAGGGCATGTTGTGCATCGGCCAGAACCCTGCCACCTCCATCAACGCGGCCACCGAGCGGAGGGGGCTCGGCAAGCTCGAGTGGCTGGTGGTGAAGGACAACTGGGTGACGGAGACGGCGGCCTTCTGGCAGAACGCGCCGGAGGTGCGGAGCGGCCAGGTGAAGCCGGCCGACATCAAGACGGAGGTCTTCTTCTTCCCGTCCGCGCAGGTCGCCGAGTACGAGGGCTCGTTCACCAACACGATGCGCATGCTCCAGTGGCACTACAAGGCGGCGCAGCCGCCAGGCGAGTGCCGTTCGGACATGTGGTTCACGCACCAGCTCGCGCTGCGCCTCAAGAAGCTCTACGCGGGCAGCACGGAGCCGCGCGACGTGGGATTCAAGGCCCTCACGTGGGACTTCGAGCCCGACGCCGGGGCCTCACCGAAGGCCGGCGAGGTGCCGCCCATGGCTGGCGAGCCCGACAGCTACAAGATCCTGCGCGAGATCAACGGCTACTACACGGGCGATCCGGGCCGGCACCTGGCCGGCTTCGGCGACCTGAAGGACGATGGCTCCACCACCTGCGCCTCCTGGATCTACTCCGGCGTCTTCCCGGCGCCGGACCAGAACCGGGCGGCCAACCGGAAGGCCGATCCGCCCGACCAGCCGGGCGCCCAGCTGGGCTGGGGCTACGCGTGGCCCGCAAACCGACGCATCATGTACAACCGCGCGTCCGCCGACCTGCAGGGGCGCCCGTGGAGCGAGCGCAAGAAGTGGGTGTGGTGGGACGGACAGAAGTGGGGCGGAGTCGACATCCCCGACTTCCAGGCGACGAAGGCGCCGACGGCCAAGGCCAACCCGACCGCCATCGGCCTCGACGCGCTGTCGGGGAGCGATCCCTTCATCATGAAGAGCGACGGCCGCGGCTGGCTCTTCGTGCCCAGCGGGCTCGTCGACGGCCCGCTCCCCGTGCACTACGAGCCGGCGGAGTCGCCGGTGAAGAACCCCCTCTACAAGCAGCAGGCGAGCCCCGTCTACAAGTACTGGAAGCGCGACGACAACCAGCTCGCGCAGCAGGGCGACGGGCGCTTCCCGTACGTGATCACGACCTACCGTCTGACCGAGCACTACCTCGCGGGCGCCATGAGCCGCTGGAACCCGTGGCTCACCGAGCTCCAGCCCGAGGTGTTCGTGGAGCTCAGTCCCGAGCTGGCCGCCGAGAAGAAGATCGCCAACCTCGACTGGGTGAAGATCACGAGCCCGCGCGGCGCCGTCCGCGCGAAGGCGCTCGTCACCCGCCGCTTGCGCCCGTTCACGATCAACGGCCAGACGGTCCATCAGGTCGGGATGCCGTGGCACTGGGGCTACCAGGGGCTCAGCACGGGCGACGCCGGCAACGAGCTGACGGCGCTCGTCGGCGACCCGAACGTCTCGATCCACGAGGGCAAGGCCTTCGTCTGCAACGTGGAGAAGGCGTGAACCGCGCGCGCAGCAGGGAGTGGCGTGATGGCTGAGCCGATGGGGTTCTACACGGACACGACCGTCTGCATCGGCTGCAAGGCGTGCGAGGTCGCGTGCAAGGAGTGGAACCAGCTGCCCGCCACCAACGGCGGCGTGACCACCCTGAGCGGCGACAGCTACGACAACACCCGGCGCCTCGACGGTATCCACTGGCGGCACGTGAAGTTCATCGAGCAGTTCAGCCTCGACCGCCGGGACGGCCGCTGGCTGATGATGAGCGACGTCTGCAAGCACTGTGTGCGGGCCGGGTGCCTCGAGGTCTGCCCGACGGGCGCGATCATCCGCACCGAGTTCGACACGGTGGTGATCCAGTCCGACGTCTGCAACGGCTGCCGCGACTGCATCGCCGCCTGCCCCTTCGGCGTCATCGACATCAACCCGGTGTCGGGGACGGCGCAGAAGTGCACGCTCTGCTACGACCGGATGCGCGCGGGCATGGAGCCCGCGTGCTCGACGGCTTGCCCCACGGACTCGATCCAGTTCGGCCCCGTGGCCAGCCTGAGGAAGCGCGCGGAGGCGCGCGTCGCCCAGCTCCAGCAGGCCGGGGAGAAGCGGGCGCACCTGTACGGCGCCGACGAGCGGATGCTGGGCGGACTGAACTCGTTCTACCTGCTCGTCGATCGCCCCGAGGTCTACGGCCTGCCTCCCGATCCGCGGATGCCCACCCGCAACCTGAAGGCCGGATCGCTGTGGTCGATGCTCGGCGCCGTGGTGATCGGCCGCATGGGGCTCGTGAGCTTCCGCATGCGGGGCGGGCGAGAGGAGGGGCCCGGTGGACGCCTCGATACCTAGCACGTACTTCACGGCTGGCCCGCACTGGCGCTGGCTCATCGTGCTGTACTTCTTCGTGGGAGGCATCGCCGGCGGCACCTACTTCCTTGCCGCCCTCATCGACTGCGCCGGCCGCCCGGGGGACCGGCCGCTCGCGCGCCTCGGCTACTACGTGGCGTTCCCCGCGGTGATCGTGTGCGGAATCCTGCTGGTCCTCGACCTCAATCGTCCCGATCGCTTCTGGCACATGCTGGTGCAGTCCGCGACGTGGAAGCCGATGTTCAAGGCGTACTCCCCGATGTCGGTCGGCGCCTGGGCGCTGCTGGGCTTCGGCTTCTTCTCGTTGCTGTCGTTCCTGGCGGCTCTCGCGGAGGAGCGGTCTGGACGCTGGCAGCGGTTCGGCGTGCTGCGCCCGCCCGGCCCGCTCGGCCTCGTGGCCGTCGCCCTCGGCGGCCTGTTCGGGCTGTTCCTCTCCGGCTACACCGGCGTCCTCCTCGCCGTCACCAACCGGCCGGTATGGGCGGACACCCCGCTGCTGGGGCTCGTCTTCGTGGTCTCCGCGGCCTCCACGTCGGCGGCGGTGCTGATGCTCCTGGGCTCCGGCCGGCGCTGGCCGCGGGCGGACCTGGCCGCCCTCCAGCGTTTCGACGCGTGGGCGCTCATCCTCGAGCTGGTCGTGCTGGCCGCGCTCGTGGCCTCGCTCGGCTCGGTGGCGCGCCTGTGGCTGAACGGCTGGGGTGTCCTCCTCGGGCTGGGCGTCGTCGTGCTCGGCATCCTCGTCCCCCTGCTCCTGCACTGGCGGGTCCGCCTCGGCGGGCTCACGCCCACCATGGCGGCCGTGCTCGTGCTCCTCGGCGGCTTCCTCCTCCGCGTCGTGATCGTCATGTCGACGGAGGTCGTGTGAGCCGCCGGGCGAGCGTGGCCGTCGCCGTCCTTGCGCTCGCGGCCGCCGCCGGCTGCACGAGTCCGGAAGCCACGCGCATGCGGGCGGGCGGGCCCGGCGCCGACGTCGGCAATCGGGGCGACGTGGAGCTTCACGGTGGCTCCCGCCCTTACTACCGCACGCCGACCGAGGGCGGGTCGCTCCTGCCGCGGCCCCGGAGCCGCGCGGAGACGGCGGCGTCGCCGGCCGCGCGCTGACCGTGACGTCAGCGTCTGAGTCGGCCCGGCTCGCGCGGGTGGCGCAGGAGCATGCCGGGTCGCGCGGGTGGATCGCGCTGCTGCAGGAGGCGCTGCGCGAGACCGTCCAAGCGGGCTGGGCCGACGTGGTGCCCGGCGCCGGCCCGGCTGAGACACGCGCGGGAGCGCCGTTGCTCGCCGGGGTCAGGATGGTCGTGGACGGCGGCCTCGCCAAGCGCTGGATGCGGCGGCTGCTCGGCGCCGCGGTCGGGATCGGCACGCCGGCGGCGACGCTCGGCGCCGCTGCTCTGCGCCTCGACGCCGTCGATCTGCTGGAGGCGGCTCTCGAGGACGACGAGAGACGGCTGAAGCACCTCGCCCTCGACGCCGGCGCCGACGCGGCGGCGCTGCGGGCGGTGGCGCCGCTGCTTGCGATGCCGGCGCTCCACGCCTGCCGCGCCGCCTGGGCCACGCGCCTCCCGGTCGCGTGGCGCGAGGGCTACTGTCCGGTGTGCGGGGCGTGGCCGATGCTGGCGGAGCTGCGCGGCCTCGAGCGGGCGCGCCACCTGCGCTGCGGCCGCTGCGGGAGCAGCTGGGCGACGGACTGGCTGCGCTGCCCGTTCTGCGGCAACGACGATCACGAGACGCTCCGCTCGCTCCTGTCCGAGGACAGCCGGGAGTCGCGCCGCGTGGACGCGTGCGGCAAGTGTCGCGGGTACGTCAAGACGCAGGCGACGCTCACGGCGTCCTCGCCGACGGAGGTCATGGTGGAGGACGTGGTGACCGTCGCCTGGGACATCTGCGCCCTCGCGGAAGGCTATCTGCGCCCGTCGGGCGCCGGGCACCACCTCGGCGTGACCGTGCAGGCGGGGGTCCGGGGCCGGAGGCGCGGCTGGTGGCGGTGAGGGCGGGGGCGCGGCCGGCAGCGATATGCCGGGCGCTCCTCGACGCCCTCGAAGGCGCCGAGGGCCGGCGCCGCCGACGCAAGCGCGACACGACCCCGGACGCCATCGGCCTCGCCATGAAGCGGGCGCTGCTCGAGGGCGCCGTCCGCGACGATCCCGACCCCGAGATCTTCGAGGGCTGGCTCCTCGCCCGCTGCGCGGGGCTGGGGGGCGCCGAGGGCGGGATGCGCGCGATGGCTCTCCAGGTCCTCGCGGAGTGGCGGCTGGCCGAGAGCTCACCGTCGTTCGAGTCGTGGCTGGCGGCCGGCGCGCCGTCCGCGGACGCCGGGCCGGGCGATGGCTGAGGGAGGCCGGGCGCTCAAGAACCCGCAGCGCGAGCCCGGCGCGGGGGAGCGGCGGACCATGCGCGAGTGGATCACGCTGGCCTTCGCGCGCGTCGAGGACGTCGTCTACATCGGGCTGGCGCTCCTGCTCGCCGGAAGCGCCCTTGCGCTGCTCGTCGACGGCAGCATCGGCTTCGTGCAGCACCTGAGCGGCGGGACGCTGGCGCCACGCGTGGTCGCCCTCCTCGACCGCATCCTGTTGATCCTGATCTTCGTCGAGCTGCTATACACCGTGCAGGTCTCCTTCCGCGAGCACGCCCTCATCCCCGACCCGTTCCTCATCGTCGGTGTCATCGCGGCGACCCGGCGCGTCCTCGTGCTGACGGCCGAGTCGTCGGAGCTGCTCGAGCGCGGGCAGGAGGCGTTTCAGAACGCCGTGATCGAGCTCGCCCTCCTGATCGTCATGATCGTCGGCCTCGTGGTGTCGCTGCTGCTGCTGCGCAAGCGCGCGCCGCACGCGGTGGCGGACCGGCCCTGACCCTGGAGGGTCTCCGTCGCTGAACGACAGCTCCAACTATGCCGCGGGCGCCGGTGCTCGAAGAGCGGCTCCGAGGTCGACGGCCTCGTCCGCCAGCCGCGCGGGATCGACGGGCACACGCCGGCGGATGAGGTCCGCGGCGACTTTCAGCTCGCCATCGACCTTCGGGTCTTCCGGGTCGCCGCCGCGGTTGAGGCCCACTGCCGCGCGCACGAGCCCCTCCTTCAGGTAGAAG
>JACPIQ010000050.1 GCA_016188005.1 Candidatus Rokuibacteriota bacterium
CGCCATCATCGGCATCCTCGCCGCCATCGCCATCCCGCTCTACGCCAACATCCAGGCGCGGGCGCGGATCGCCAAGGCCCAGGCCGATGCCCGCACCCTCGCCTCCGCCGTGAGCATGTACTCGGCCCACATGGGCTCGCTTCCGTCCCTCCTCGCGGACCTCAACTCCGCCTCCACCAACGCGGCGGGCCAGTCCGCGGGCCCCTTCATGCCATCGACGCCCGCCCCGCCGGCGGGCTGGAGCAGCTACGCCTACAGCTCCACGGCCGCGGGCACCTTCACCATCTCCGCGACAGGCGACAGCACCACCGTCAGCCTGCCGTAGGGATTGCGGATCGAGCGGTCTGACGGGCGAGGGAGGGGTCTCACCCCCTTCCTCGCCAGTTCCCTGCGGCTTCCCATGGCTGTCCTGCGGCAACCGCTCCTGCTCCTCCTGCTGCTGGGCGCGGTGGCCTTCTCCGGGGTCCCCGGGTTCGATCTCGTCTGGGACGACCGGCACTTCCTCCTGTACAGCGGGACCTTGACTCACGGGTCGCCCGTCGCACTCTTCAGCTCCGGCTTCGGACTCGACGGGGCGGGCAGCGGCTACTACCGCCCGCTGGTGACGCTCACCTTCTTCCTCGAGCATCGCCTCTTCGGCGCAAGTCCCTCGGGCTATCACGTGATGAACGTCCTCTACCACCTGGCGGCGGCGCTGGCACTGGTCTGGGCCGGCGCGAGGCTCCTGGGTCGTCGCGAGGCAGCCTGGCTCGCCGGCCTGGTGTTCGTCCTCCACCCGATCCACACGGAGTCGGTGGCCTTCGTGTCCGGGCGCACCGACATCCTGGCGACGCTCTTCTTCCTCCTGGCTGTCGGCTGCTACATGCGCTGGGCCGGCGGGCGCCCGCCGTGGGCGCTGCCAGCGCTCCTGTGCTTCGCTCTGGCGCTCCTCGCCAAGGAGCCCGCCATCGCGCTCCCGGCGGTGCTGCTGGCCTGGGAGCTGACCCTGGCTCGCGCCGAGCGCGGTGCCGCCGCGCCCGCCCGGATCGCCGCCCGCCTTCTCCCATTCGTGCTCATGGCAGCCGCGTATCTCGGCGTGAGGCAGTGGGCGCTGGGATCCATGCCCGGGCTGCCCGCCGGCCAGGAAAGCCTCGCTGCGCGGACGGCGGCTGGCGCGGAAGCTCTCGGCCGCTACCTGCTCCTCCTGGTGGCCCCCTACCCGCCCACCCCCGACATCGTGCTCGATCCCGCCACCTGGTCGTCCCGCGCCACTGCCGCCGGGCTCGCGAGCCTGCTCCTCGTGGGAACAGGGGCCGTGCTTGCCTGGCGGCACTCGAGGTTGCCCGCTTTCCTGACCTTGTGGTTTCTCCTGACGCTCCTGCCGGCCACCCCCTTCGTGCCGTGGGGGCCCGTGCAGATGGCCGAGCGGTTCCTCTACCTGCCCTCGGCGGCCTTCGCACTTTGCCTGGGCTGGGGGGGCGGGCGCTGGCTCCCGTCCCGCGCCGCCCTCCACGGCCAGCTCGCTGCCCGGCAGGGGCTGGCTGCCTGCGCGGCCGCGGCGCTCTTCCTCCTGGCTCTGGGTCTCACCCTGTACCGCAACGAGGACTGGCGCGACTCGGAACGGCTGTTCACGCGCATGGCCAGCTCGTCACCGCACTCGTGGAAGGCGGCGGTGAACCTCGGCCATGTCTATCAGCAGCGGGACGATCTCCTGCTTGCCGCCGCTGAGTTCAGGAGGGCCCTGGCGCTCCGGCCCGATCTTCCCTCGGCGCTCATGGGGCTCGCAGTGGTGGAGAGCCGGCTCGGCATCCACGGCGAGGCCATCCGGCTGGGACGGCGCGCGCAGGCGGCCGCCCCGGGAAGCGACCTGATGGACCTGCAACTCGCCCTGATCCACAGCAACGCGGGCGATCACGCGGCCGCGGCAGAGCGGTTCGCCGAGGCGGTGCGCAAGGGCCCGCGCCGCCCGGACGCGCGGTTCCACCTGGCCCTGGAGTTGGCACGGGCCGGGCGAGAGGCCGAGGCCCGTGCAGTCCTCCGGGACGCCGAAGCCTTCTCGCGGAGCCTCGGGCTGCCCCCATCGGCCGCTGGCAGCGCTGCCGACCTGGCTCGCGCGCGCCTCCGCGAGACCCCCACCCCATGACCCCCCGCTTACCACCACGCCCCGATGAGCCGCGCAGCGGCGAAGAGGCCCAACCGCAACCCGAGGTCACCCACGGTCAGGCGGCGTGGTCAGACCCGCGCAGCGGCGAAGAGGCCCAACCGCAACCCGAGGTCACCCACGGTCAGGCGACGTGGACAGAGCCCGCCCGCGCTGTGTCGCTCGGCGTAGCGCTGGCGGTAGTCCTCGGCTATGCCGCCACGCTCAGCTACGATTTCGTGTGGGACGACACGCTCCTGATCCAGCGCAGCTGGCACCTGCACCAGTGGAGGTCGCTCCCCGCGGTCCTCGGCTCTCACTTCTGGGCCGAGGTCCAGGAGGCGAGCCACTACTACCGACCGCTCGTGATGCTGAGCTTCTTCCTCGATGTCCAGCTCTGGGGGCTCAACCCGGCGGGCTTCCACCTGACGAACGTGCTGGCCCACCTGGCGACGTCCCTGGCCGTGCTGGCGCTCGGCCGCAGACTCACGGGCAGTCACTGGGCCGGAGGGATCGCCGGGGTCGCCTTCGCGCTGCACCCGCTCCACTCGGAGTCTGTCGCCTTCATCTCCGGGCGCACGGATATCCTGGCGACCCTCTTCTTCCTCCTGGCGCTGCTCAGCTACGCGGCCTGGCGGGACTCGGGCCGGCACCTCCAGTACGCGCTGTCCCTCGCGGCGTTCTTCCTGGCGCTCATGGCCAAGGAGGTGGCCATCACCCTGCCCGCGATCCTGGTCCTCTACGACCGGGTTGCCGGCGGCAATTCCACGAGCCTGCGCGGCAGGCGCCGGGCGGCGCTTCGCTATGCCGGGTACGGGGCCGTGATGATCCTCTACGCGGGACTCCGCCTGGGCGCGCTCGGTCGGACGCTGGACGCGGACCCGGACCGCTGGGGTAACCTGGGCACCCGCCTCCTCACCACCCTCGACATCGTCGCCTCCTACGCGCGCCTCACCGTCATCCCCTATCCCGCGAATGCCTATCCGCTCATCGTGCCGGTGACCTTCCCGGGAAGCACCGGCTTCTGGCTGGCCATGGCACTTCTGGCCGTGGCGCTGGGGCTCACGGCGTGGGCGCTGCGCCACTCGCCTGTGCTGGGCTTCGGCGCCCTCTGGTTCTGGATCACGCTGCTCCCCTTCGTGGGCGTGAACCTCCTGCCCCTGTCCACGGCCATCATGGCGGAGCGCTTCCTCTACCTGCCGACCGTCGGGTTCTGTCTGGTCCTGGCCATGATCTTCTGGCGGCTGCTGGGCTCTGGGGCGCTCTCGGCCTCGAGCCAGCTTCGCCCCGCCCCGGCGCTGGCGCTGGCGGGAACCGTGCTGCTCTACGCGCTCCTCACGCTGTGGCGCAACGAGGACTGGAAGGACGACTACCGTCTGTACTCGCGCATGGTCGAGGCCTCCCCCCACGCCGCCCTGCCGCACGTGAACCTGGCCTACACACAATTGCCGCGGGGGGAGATCGGGGCGGCCGACGCCCATCTGCGAGAGGCCGCGAGGCTCATGCCCCGAAACCCCCGGGCCCTGGTGGGACTGGGACTCACCCGGACCCTGCTCGGCGGCCCGGAGGCGGGCCTTCACTACGCCCTCGAGGCCCAGGCCCTGGCGCCGCGGAATTTCCACATCCTTGCCACGCTGGGCTCCATCTACCTCTACCGGGACGAGCCCACCCGCGCGGTCGCCCACCTGGAGGACTCGCTCCGCCTGAACCCCCATCAGGTGCATGCGACGCTCAACCTGGCTCTGGCCTTCTTCAGGCTCGAGCGGCAGAGCGAGGCTGAAGCCGCCCTCGTGCGCGCAGCCGACCTGGCCCGGCTCATGAGCCCCGGGCTCCCGCTGGTGGACCGGGTCACGGCCGAGATCCACGCCGGGCGCGATCCAGCACGCGCCCGCGCAGCGTGGGAGCGGTACATCGCCCGCCTGCGCGCTGCGGGCGAGCTCGTTCCAACCCAGCAGGCCGACCTCGCCTACGCCGAGGGCCAGTTGGCGAGGCTCCTCGGAGGCGGGCGATGACAGCGCCGGGCGGGCCCGTCGCTCCTGTCCTCCTCTTCGTCGCCGGCCTCTTCGTGGGCAGCTTCCTCAACGTCGTGATCGCTCGGCTCCCCGAGCGCCGGAGCATCGTCACCCCGCGCTCGGCCTGTCTACGCTGCGGGGCCCCCATCCCGTGGCACGACAATGTCCCGCTGCTCTCCTTCGCCCTGCTGAGAGGGCGCTGCCGCCGCTGCCGGGCCCGGATCTCGTGGCGCTATCCCGTCGTGGAGGCCGCCACCGGCTGCCTCTTCGCGCTGGCGCTGTGGCGGCGCGGGCTCTCGCTGGATCTCGTGAGCGCGCTCGTCCTGCTGGCCGCGCTCGTGGCCGTCACGGGCATCGACCTGGACCACCAGATCATCCCGGACGTCATCACGCTGCCTGGCATCGCAGCCGGGCTCGCCTGGAGCCTCGCCACGGGGCACCCTCGCTGGCTCGACGCCATCGTCGGGGCCGCTGTGGGTGGCGGGCTCTTCTGTCTGATCATCGTCGCCAGCGGCGGCGGCATGGGTGGAGGAGACATGAAGCTCGGCGCCATGCTCGGTGCCTTCCTGGGCTGGCAGCTCCTCCTCGTCGGCGTCATGGTTTCCGTGCTGGCTGGCGGCGTCGTCGCCATCACGCTGCTCGCGCTCGGGCGCCGGGGTCGCAAGGACGCCGTGCCCTTCGGACCGTTTCTCGCGCTGGGCGGCAGCGTCGCGCTCCTCTGGGGCGAGGGGATCCTCCGCTGGTACCTGACCGCGTTCGTGCGTTGAGGCGACTCGCGCGTGAGGCGTCAGCCTCCTGACGTCAGGCATGTTCGCTTCCGAGAGTGAGTGGGTGCCCGTCATCACGGATCCGAGAGGGGACCCGCCCCACCACGCGCCGATTCTGGGGGCTTCGGCGTTCAGCCGGGCCACAGATCGGGGGTCGTGCGCCCCGGAGCAGACCGGGCCATGCAGCAACTTCGGACCGCGCGCTTGGCCCCCTTCTTGCTAGAATTCGCCGTGAGCCAGCGTGGCGGCGGAAAGGCTGGGCAGAGGCAGATGGTCCCTCGACGCTCCGAGAGACTGACGGCGCAAGCGGGGTTCAGCCTGGCCGAGCTGCTCGTGGTCATCGCCGTCATCGGTATTCTCGCCGCCCTGACGGCGCCGTTCTTCATCAGCTACTACCAGAGCGCGGCGCTGAAGGCCGCGGCGGAAGAGCTCGTGACCTTCCTCAACCAGGGACGCCAGATCGCCATCAAGGAGAACCAGACGGTCTGCGTCCACACCACGTCGGGCGCGATCCACCTGCACGTCAACGGCTGCAGCGGAAGCACCTGGGTCGGCCCGGGCACCGACGCGTCAGGCAACTGGAAGGTCCCGCAGGGCTTCACGCTCGCCAGCACGGCGGAACCCCAGTTCAGCTACCTCGGGGCGGCCGCGCCCGCCGCCACCTACACCGTGACGAACAGCGCCAACGGCAGGACGCTCTCGGTGACCGTGTCGGCCTCGGGCAGGGTCAACGTCGGGCCCTGAGGGGAGGCGGCGATGCGGCGGCTCGTCGAGAACCAGCGGGGCATGACCCTCGCGGAGATCCTCGTCGCGATCGCCATCATCGGCGTGGGGCTCGCGGCGCTGGCCGCCGCCATTCCCCTCTCGGGCTACGGCATCCAGGAAGGAAGCCAGCTGTCCACCGCGACCTTCCTCGCCACCGAGCGGCTCGAGCAGGCGAAGAACGCCAGTTGGACCGAGACTCCCGCGGTGGATAACCTCGGCGTGTCGTCGGGCGATGCGGCGCCCCAGAGCGGCGGGACCACCACCTTCCCCGACGAGACTGCGGTGGCGGCACCGTACACGGCCTACAGCCGCAAGGTGCGCATCACCGACTGCGGGTTGGGCGGCGGCTGTGCGGGCATCACGGACGCCAACCTGCGCCAGGCCACGGTGACGGTGACCTACCGGCCGCTGACGGGTGTGGGGCAGAGCCCGGCCACCAAGTCGGCGACGGTGACCATGCTGATCGCCAGGCGGTGACGGCGATGCCGAGGATGCTCCGGGACCAGCGCGGCTTCACCCTCACCGAGCTGCTCGTGGTGACGGCAGTGCTCGCCGTCGTGCTGGGCGCCGTGATCCTGATCCAGCAGAAGGGGCAGGAGGCCTACATCATGGGCTCGAACCGGGTGGAGACCCAGCAGAACGCCCGGGTGGCGCTGGAGCTCATGACGCGGGAGCTGCGGTCGGCGACGGCTGTCACCGCGATCCCGAGCGGCACCGACATGACCTTCGCGGACCAGAACGGGGTCTCCGTGCGGTACCAGGTCACCGGCGGCAACCTGACCCGGACGGCGGCGGGCACGACGACGACGCTCATCGGCGGCGTGCAGGCCCTGACCCTGACCTACTACTCGGCCTACGACGGTCAGACCGGCACCGGCACGACCACGGGGACGGCCTCCGCCGTCAAGGTCATCAAGCTCAATCTCGAGACGAGGACGGAGGAAGGCGCCGGCGCCGGCTCCTTCGCGAACCAGTACGCGAAGATGGAGTCGATGGTCCGGCTCCGGAACCTGTGAGGGGGAGACCATCCATGGACGTCCGCCGACTTGTCCGAACCCTGACTGGCCAGCTGGGCGTCGCGCTGCCCATGGCCCTCATCGCGCTCCTCATCCTGACGGCGCTCGTGGTGGCCTTCTCCGTCCTCGCGACCTCCGAGCCCACCATCGCGGCCAATCAGCTCCGCGTCGCGCAGGCCCGGGCCCTGGCCGAGGCCGGCGTCGAGCGCGCCACGTGGGCTCTGACGAACGCGGCTGCGACCGGCGGGCTCGCCGACCCACTGCCCTCGCCCGTTCCGGCGCCCTACGACGGCAGCCAGCTCCTCATGGTCTCGGTGGGCGCGACGCCGGTGGGCGGCTTCCGCGTCACCGTGACCAGCGGCGCCGCGAGCAACGAGCGCAACGTCGTCGCGGTGGGCTGGGTCCCCACGGACTCGAGCACCGACGGCCGGACCAAGGCCCACCAGCGCATCACGGCCACCCTGACCAAGATCCGGTTCCTGGACCCGCCCTGCGCGCTGTGCGTCCGCGGCGACCTGCAGGTCGGAGGCAACTCGACCATCGACTCGCGCAGCGACACGAGCTGCGGGGACAAGTCCGGGACCATCACCACGGGCAGTACGACCATCGGCAGCGGGGCGGCCGATGTCTGGGGGGCCGACGGCAACAGCACCAGGAATCAGACCGGCACAGCCCCCCCTGCCGACATCGTGAACGGCTTCAGCGCGGCCAGCTTCGACAGCTACCTCTTCACCAGCAGCGACCTGGACGCGCTGAAGGCCATCGCCAAGGCCCGCGGGACCTACTACCAGGGCGCCGTGACCTTCAACTCGTCGTTCCAGATGCCCGACGGCATCATCTTCGTGGACACGACGACCGGCAACAACATCACCCCGTCCACCCCGTCGTCGGAGTTCGCCGCGCTCAGCATCCACGGCGGCGCCCCGGCGGCGCCCAGCGGCATCTTCAGCGGCTGGATCATCTCCAACGGCAGCATCAGCATCAGCGGCGACTTCCGGATGCACGGCATGGTGTACGCCGTCAACGACATCTCCTACACGGGGACGGGGACAGGGGAGATCGTCGGCCAGATGATCTCGCAGAATATCCGCGATACCGTCGCCACGACCGTCGACACCAACACGGGCGGCAACGCCGCCGTCATCTACAACTGCGCCTACGCCAAGACGGGCGGCGGCCAGATCCCGCAGAGCTGGTTCCTCAAGGCAGGCACGTACAAGGAAGTCGCCGACCCGTGATCGGCCCCTTCCTGCGCTGGGCGCCGGTGGGGCTCTTGCTCCTGGCTGCCTGCGAGGCGCCGCCGCCGCCTCGGGCCGAGCCGGATCTGGCCACCCAGGCGGCACAGGCGCTCGAACGCGGGGAGTATGCCCGGGCCGCGGACTTCTACCGGCGGGCCCTCGAGGGCTCACCCGACAGCCTCGCCCTCCACTACGGCCAGGCAGTGGCGGCCTCGCACCTGGACCAGCGGGAGACGGCCATCCGCGAGTTCAGGTGGGTGCTCGAGCGCGGCCCGGCGGGCTCGGCGGAGGTCGAGACCGCCCGGCGCTGGCTCGCCATCGCCGGCGCGCTGCCCCGGCCGCCGACCGCGGCGGCCCCGGCGGCCGCAGAGCGGGAGGTGGGCAAGGCGAGCCTGGAAGGACGGGTCGTCTTCGGCGAGGGGCAAGAGCTCCGGCCCATGGCGCGCAAGGCGCTGATCCTGGTCGGACAGCCCGGGACGCCCACCAAGGAGGAGCGCTACAACCTGAGAACCGACGAGGACGGGCGCTACCGGTTCCCCAGCGTGGCCCCGGGGCCCTACATGCTCACCGACCGGGTGGCGGGCCCGGTCATCTGGCGGCTGCGCGTGGAGCTCGGCCCCGGCCAGGAGGTGGCGCTGGACCTCACCCCCGCCAACAGCGTGAAGGCACGCGACGACTTCCCCAACCGGGAGTAGCCTCGGCGCCTCCGGCGCACCACATGGGGCGTGCATTGTTTGTTGACACTCGCTCGCAGGGGCCCGTATACAGTAGTCACCTGTTCGGAGCCTTTTCCGACGCTCACTTAACCGCCGGCTGACCTGCCCGCCCGGGGAGTCGCCCCCGGGGCCCGGGCGCGGCAGCGGGCGTGGAGCCGACCATGGGGCTGTTCGGACTGGGGAAGAGGCAGGCGACGTTCGGCCTGGACATCGGAACCAGCAGCGTGAAGGCGGTGGAGCTGGCTGAGGGACGGGGCGGCCTCTCGCTCCGCTCCTTCGCCTCGGTGCCCCTGCCCCGCGATGTCATCGGCGAGGGCACCATCAAGCACCCGGCCGTCGTCGCGGAGGCCATCAAGGAGTGCGTCGAGAAGGCAGGGATCAAGAGCAAGGCGGCCGTCATCTCGGTCTCCGGCCGCGAGGCCATGACCAAGCGGGTGCCGCTCCCCAAGGTCTCGGCCAAGGAGCTGGCCGACGCCATCGGGCTGGAAGCCGAGCACCACATCCCCTTCGCCGTGGACGACGTGTTCCTCGACTACCAGGTGGTGGGCGAATCCGGGAACACGATGGACGTCATGGTGGTGGCGGTGAAGAAGGTGAAGGTGCTCGAGTACGTGGCGGCGGTGGAGGAGGCCGGGCTCGAGGCCGTCGTGGTGGATCTCGACGCCTTCGCCATCCAGAACCAGTACGAGTACAACAACCCCGGCGACGGCGGCGAGGCCGTGGCTCTCATCGACATCGGCGCCAGCTTCATGAAGACCAACGTGATCCGCGGCGGGGCCTCCATCTTCGCCCGCGACGTCCCGTTCGGCGGCCACCAGTACACGGACGCCATCGCCCAGCGGCTCAGCATTCCCGTCGAGAAGGCCGAGGCCGCCAAGAACGGGCAGGACGTGGGAGTCAACTGGGAAGACATGGTCCCGGCGCTCGAGGCGGTCTCCCGTGACCTGTCGATGGAGGTGCAGCGCACCTTCGACTACTTCGCCTCCGCCGCCGAGCACGAGCGGATCGGCAAGATCGTCCTCTCCGGGGGCTGCGCCCGGCTCGCCGGGCTCGACGAGTTCCTCTCCTCCTCGTGGGGGATCCCCGTGGAGCTGGCGCGTCCCTTCCAGGCACTGCAGGTGGACGCATCCCGCTTCCCCGCCCAGGAGCTCGAGCAGGTGGGGCCGGCGCTGGCCGTGGCCATCGGCCTGGGGCTCCGGCGTCCGGGGGACAAGCCGGCATGATCAAGATCAACCTGGCGCCGCCGGCCGCGAGGAAGCGCTTCACGATGCCGGGCTTCAACCTCGGCATTCTCTTCGGCATCCTCTTCGTGGCGCTGGTGGCGGTGCTCGGGTTCTGGTGGTGGGCGCTCGACGCCGAGGTGCAGGACCTGACCCGCCAGGTCTCCGAGAACGAGAAGGAGATCGTGCGGCTCAAGCAGGTGATCGCCGAGGGTCAGCGCTTCAAGCGCGAGAAGGAGGAGCTGGAGCTGCGGGTCAACGCCATCGAGTCCGTGGCCCGCCTCCAGGCGCGTCCCGTGTATCTGCTCGATGCCGTGGCCGACATGCTTCCCAAGGACCTGTGGCTCACGCGGATGGAGGAGAAGGGGCACCAGCTCCGCTTCGCCGGCACCACGTACACCTCCACGGCGCTGGCCGACTTCATGGCGAACCTCAAGGCCTCCGGGAAGTTCAAGGACGTGGATCTGCTGGAGTCGCGGCAGGATCTCACCAAGTCCCCGCGGACGATCACCTTCGAGGTGTCGTGCCGCTTCGAGATCTGAGCCATGGCCCTGCTGGATCCCATCTATGCCCTGCCGAAACCCCAGAAGATCGTCCTGGGGGTGCTGCCGCTGATCGTCGTGGGGGCCCTCGGCTATCTCGGGCTCATCTCGCCCAAGAGCGTCGAGCGGGACAGCCTGTTCCAGCGGAACGAGGCGCTGCGCGCCGAGGTGATCAAGGCGAGGGCCGACGAGGCGAACCTGCGGCCCTTCCGCCTGCAGGCCGAGGCCCTGCGCAAGCGCCTCGAGGCCGCCAAGGAGCGCCTCCCCGTGGAGAAGGAGATCCCGCGGCTCTACCGGCAGATCTCCGACCTGGCCTTCCAGTCAGGGCTGGGGTTGGCCCTCTTCCAGCCGAAGCCGCCGGAGGAGCGCGCCGTCTTCGCGGAGGTGCCGATCATCATGACGGCCGAGGCGGGCTACCATCAGCTCGGCTCCTTCTTCGACCGGATGGCCCGGCTGCCGCGCGTCGTGACCCTGGGTGACTTCAAGGCAACGGCCATCGATCGCCCCACGGGGACGGTGCGGGCCGAGATGACCCTGGCGACCTACGTCTTTCGCGCCGCGGGGGCCGCCGCACCCGGCAAGCCCGGAGCGCCCGGAGCGGCGAGGCCAGCGGCGCCAGCTGCGGCGGTTCCGCGACCTGGAGCCCGTCCATGATGGCTCGATGCACGGGGGTGGCGCTGGCAGCGGCCCTTATCCTGGCCGGCTGCGGAGGGGGGACGGCGCCTCCGTCACCCGGACCTCCGGCTCGCGGGCCGGTAGCCACCCCGCCCCCGCCGCCCAAGCCGCCGGGCATGGCCGCCCAGCCCGAGGCGGGACCTCCCCTGCCGCCCATGCTGTACGAGGTCAAGCGGCGCCGTGATCCCTTCAGCCCGGTGGTGGTGAGCCAGGGGGGCAAGGGGCTACAGGTGGGCTCCGTGAAGCTCGTGGGAATCATCCAGGGACGCCAGTCGCCCCTGGCGCTCGTGGAGGCACCCGATGGCATCGGCTATATTCTCAAGCCGGGTGACACGCTGGGCGACGGCCGCGTCACCCAGATCGGCCCGGACTCGGTGACCTTCGGCGTCCCCGGGACGCCGGGGCAGAAGCCCGGCAGCGTGACGCTCAGGCTGCGAACGGACTGAGAGGGGGGTGAGGTGATGAAGGGCATGGCGCGAATCGCCCGGCTCCTGCTGCTGATGGGGCTCCTGAGCCCGGGGATCGGCAGGGCGGACACCGCGGCCGTCCACCTCAAGGACGTCGCCATCGACCGCCTCACCGACGGCGTGAGCGTGAGGATCAGGACCAGTGCCCCGGTCCAGTACCAGGCCACCCTCATCGACTCCCCGACCCGGCTGGTGATCGACCTGGCTGGAACCGTCTACCGGTGGAGCCGGCAGAGCCTCGCTCCCGACGTGGCGCCCATCAGGGAGATCCGGGGCAGCCAGTGGAAGCCCGGGACCTCGCGCATCGTCCTCGAGCTGACCCGCAAGGTCGGCTACCGCATCGAGGAGAGCCGTGACGGCCTCTCCGTGATCCTCGACGCCTCGGCCACGGCCAGGAGCGAGGGGGGCGCGGCTGCCGAGCCGCCCCGGCGCCCCGAGCCGAGAGCCGAGGCGAAGCTCGAGGGGCCCCCGCCCGCCGCTGCCCGCCCTCCGGCGCAGGTCGCCCAGGCGGCGGCCGCTGCCAGCGGCCCGCCCGGCGCCACTGCGGAGGCGGCCCGGCCTCCGCGCGTCGCCCAGGCCCAGACCCCGGCGCAGGCCCCGGCCGCGCCGGCGCCCAACGGTACGCGCCTGATCTCCATGGACTTCAAGGACGCCGACGTCGTCAACCTGCTCCGCATCCTCGCCGCCGAGAGCGGGCGGAACATCGTGACCGGCGACGACGTCAAGGGGAAGGTCTCGATCTCGCTCCGCAACGTGACCTGGGAGCAGGCCCTGGAGACGATCCTCGAGGTGCGGGGGCTGCAGAAGATCGAGAGGGGCGGCGTCATCCGCGTCGTCTCGACCGAGCAGCTCACCAAGGAGCGGGAGGCCCGCGCGCGAGGCGACGAGGCCAAGCTCAAGGCCGAGATCGACACGCGGACCAAGCTGGCGGAAGCCCAGCTCAAGGAGGCCGACCTGGCGGCCAAGCGGCTCGCCGCCCAGGCGGCGGCCGAGGAAGCGAAGGCGCGGGGCCCCCTTCGCGAGGAGACGATCCGCCTCTCCTACGCCGACCCCGAGGAGGTCGCCAGGACCCTGCAAGGAATCCTCGGCATCCCGCCCGAGGGCTCGGCGCCCGTGACAGGCCTGCTGCCCGGCACGCCGGCAGTGGTCCCGAGCGGTGGCACCCCGCCACCCACGGAGCCGCCCTTCTCTGCCCTTTACGGCGCCGGCGCCGCGCCCCGGGCGCCCGTGTCCGTGAGCCAGGACGTGCTCGCCAAGGGCATCACGATCCGGGCCCACAAGCCCACCAACACGATCTTCATGCGCCACTACGCGGCCGACCTCGAGCGGATCAAGAAGCTGGTGCGCGAGCAGCTCGACGTGCCGCTGCCCCAGGTCAAGATCGAGGCCCGCATGGAGATCCTGGACCGCAACGCCCTGGAGGCCATCGGCGTACAGTGGGGCGGCGCGGCCGCGCGCAACGTCTTCAACCGGGCCACGGTCGTGGGCCAGGGGTTCCAGTCGGCGCCGAGCGCCGTGCCCGGCCTGACCCTGCCGGTGGTCGGCGGCGTGCTCCAGCCGGACGGCTCGACCATCACCATCAGCCCCACGGCCCAGTCGGGCATCCTCCCGGTCAACCAGAACGTCACGCTGAACCGGCTCTTGCCGGTCTCGAGCACGACGGGGCTCCCGATCGGGGGCAACCTGGTGAACCTGCCCTTCCAGCTCCTGCCCAACGCCGCGAGCGCCGTGCCGGCCGGCGGCATCGCCTTCGGCATCATCGGCTCGAGGCTCAACATCAACCTGGCGCTCCAGGCCCTCGAGACGCAGGGGAAGACGCGCACGCTGGCGCGCCCCGAGATCGTGACGGTGGAGAACAGCAAGGCGACGGTCTCCCTGGGCGAGGAGATCCCGTACGCCACGGTGAGCAGCGCCGGCACCCAGATCCAGTTCAAGGAGGCCGTGCTCAAGCTCGAGGTCACGCCCACCGTGACCCGCGAGCGGATCGGCAACGAGGACGTCACCAAGATCAAGATGGTCGTCATCGTCGAGAACAACTCGCGCGGCGACACCATCAGCCCTGCCCCCGGCGTGAGCGTGCCGCTCATCAACCGCAGGAAGGCCGAGACCCAGGTGCTCATGAGAGAGGGCGAGCGGCTGGTGATCGGCGGCGTGACCCAATCGGTGCATCAGAGTACGGTCCGCAAGGTCCCGGTCTTCGGCGACATCCCGCTGCTCGGCTGGCTCTTCAAGCAGAAGGAGAACTTCGAGACGGGGCGTGAGCTGGTCGTCTTCCTCACGCCGACCATCCTCAAGACCGACGCGGCCCAGGCGGCGCAGACCGCGCCGGGCAAGTAGCACCGTGGGCGGGACCTTCCGCTTCCTCACCGCGGGGGAATCCCACGGAGAGGCGCTGACGGCTGTCATCGAGGGCGTCCCGGCCGGCCTCCCCCTCTCCGAGGCCGACATCAACGCGGACCTGGCGCGGCGGCAGCGCGGCTACGGCCGCGGCGGCCGCATGAAGATCGAGCGCGACCAGGCCCACATCTCGTCGGGCGTGCGCTGGGGGGTGACGCTCGGCAGCCCCATCGCGCTCACCATCGGCAACCGCGACTGGGAGAACTGGAAGACCACCATGGCCGTCGGGCAGCCCCCGCCGGGGACCCCTCCGAAGGCGGTGACGCGGCCGCGTCCCGGTCATGCCGACCTGGCCGGCGCCATGAAATACGGGCACCGCGACATCCGCAACGTGCTCGAGCGCTCGAGCGCCCGCGAGACCACGGCGCGCGTCGCCGTGGCCGGGGTCGCCAAGCGGTTCCTGGCCGAGTTCGGCATCTCGATCCTGAGCCATGTGACCGAGATCGGCGGGGTGCGAATCGGCGCGCTCCCGGAGCCCTGGGCGGAGATCCGGAGCCGCGCCGAGGCCTCGGAGGTGCGCTGCGCCGATCCCGTCGCCGAGCACTCCATGATCGAGGCCATCGACGAGGCCAGGGCCAAGGGGGACACGCTGGGAGGCGTCTTCGAGGTGGTGGCGCTCGGCTGCCCCGTGGGCCTCGGCTCCTACGTCCACTGGGACCGGAAGCTCGACGGGCGGCTCGCCCAGGCGCTGTGCTCCATCCACGCCATCAAGGGCGCCGAGCTCGGCATGGGATTCGAGACGGCCCGCCATCCCGGTTCCCAGGTCCACGACGAGATCCTCTTCGACCGGGACGCGGGCTTCAGCCGGCGCACGAACACCGCCGGCGGGCTCGAGGGCGGCGTGACCAATGGCCAGCCGGTGATCGCGCGGGCGGTCATGAAGCCGATCTCGACGCTCAGGCGCCCCCTCCGGTCCGTGGACATGGAGACGAAGGAGGAGGTGGAGGCGGTGGTGGAGCGCAGCGACGTCTGCGCCGTGCCGGCCGCCGGGGTGGTGGGGGAGGCCATGATGGCCATCACACTGGCGCAGGCTTTCCTCGAGAAGTTCGGCGGGGACAGTCTCGGGGAGATCCGTCGGAGCTACCAGGGCTACCAGGACTCGCTCAAGACCTGGTAGCGGCGCCGGCCGCCCCGGACCCGAGCGGCGCACCCTCCCCGGCCTTCGCGTACAATGCCTCCCGCCATGCACCACATCCCCGTGAGTCTGGGCGCGCGCTCATACCGCATCCTCGTGGGCCCGGGCCTCCTCGCCGGAGTCGGCGCCGAGCTCTCGCGCATCGGCGTCGGCAGCCGCGTGGCCGTGCTCAGCGACGAGCCGGTGATGGCGCTGCACGGCCACCACGTCGTCGAGGGCCTCGAGGCCGCCGGCTTCACGGTGACCACGATGCGGCTGCCCGAGGGGGAGGCAGCCAAGACCCTCGCCACGGCCGAGCGGGCGTGGGATGCGCTCCTCACTGCAGGCCTGGACCGCACCTCGACCGTGGTGGCGGTGGGCGGCGGCGCCGTCGGAGACCTGGCCGGGTTCGTGGCCGCCACGTACATGCGCGGCGTGAGCCTCGTCCAGGTGCCGACCACGCTCCTGGCCCAGGTGGACGCCTCCATCGGCGGCAAGACGGCCATCGACCACCCGCGCGCGAAGAATCTGATCGGTGCCTTCCATCAGCCGCGCTTCGTGGCCGCGGACCCGGCCGCCCTCCTCACGCTCCCCGAGCGGGAGTTCCGGTCGGGGCTCGCGGAGGTCATCAAGCACGGGATCGTGCTCGACGCCGCTTACTTCGCCGACCTGGAGGCAAGCCTGCCGGCGCTCCTGGTGCGCGATCTGCCTGCCCTCACGCGGGTCGTCGCGGGGTCGTGCAGGATCAAGGCGTCGGTCGTCGAGCGCGACGAGCAGGAGACGGAGCTGCGCACCGTGCTGAACTACGGCCACACCATCGGGCATGCCGTGGAGGCGGTCACCGGCTTCGCGCGCTGGACGCACGGGGAGGCGGTGGCGCTCGGGATCGCGGCCGCGGCGCGCCTGGCGGAGCGGCTCGGCCGCGCGGGGAGCGAGGCGACGACACGCCAGACACGGATCCTCGAGGCCGTCGGGCTGCCGGTCCGGGGCTCGGGGGCCGCGCCCGCCGCCGTGGTCGAGGCCCTCGCCCGGGACAAGAAGGCGCGGGACGGCCGCGTCCCGTTCGTCCTCGCCCCGCGGATCGGAGCCTTCCAGCTCGTCTTCGACGTCCCGCGGGAGGCCGTGCTGGCGACGCTCGAAGAGCTGGCCTGAGCGCGCCTGGACCAGGGAGGCGCCAGACGGGGCCCGCGCGAGGGACCCGCGATTGACTCGACGCGGCGGCACACGTATAACAAGATCGCCATGGCGCAACCGGTGGCTCGGGTCAGCGGGGAAGTTGCGGCCCAGGCGGCCGCCCAGACCGCCATCCACCGTTACGAGGAGCGGCTCGCAAAGGATCCCGCATCGCTCGCCTTCGCTCCCCTCGCCGACGCCTACCGCAAGGCGGGCCGGGTTCGCGAGGCGATCCGGCTCTGCCGCGAGGGGCTCGAGCGCTTCCCGCACTACACGACGGCGCGCCTGGTGCTCGCCAAGGCGTATCTGGACGAGGGCGACACCGAGCGGGCGGCGGCGGAGCTCGGCGGCCTGGTGGCCAGCGGATCGAAGGACCCGGAAGTGCACCGGCTGCTGGCGCAGGTCCACCGGCTGGCGGGCCGGCTCGACGCGGCGGTGGCCCACCTCGAGCACGCCGCGAGACTCGACCCGGGGGATCGCGAGTCGCGCCTCACGCTCGAGCTCCTCAAGGGGGGAGGACGGCCGCCGGAGGGGTCGCCGCTGGCCGGGCTCCTGGCCGACGATACGTTCGTGACGCTCTCGTTCGGGACGGCCTGTCTCGACCAGGGGCTCTGCGATGAGGCGGTGCAGGTCTTCCTGCGGCTGCTCAAGAGGGATCCGGGAGATCTCCGGGCCGGCGCGCTGCTCGAGCAGGCGCTCAGGACCCGAACCCAGAAACGGAAGGGATCATAACGCGATGCAGGTGTCCACGGCGGAATTCAAGCGGGGGCTGAAGATCCAGTTCGACGGCGCACCCTACACGATCGTCGACTTCCAGCACGTCAAGCCCGGCAAGGGCGGGGCATTCGTCCGCACCAAGCTCAAGCACCTCAGGCTCGGCAGGGTCATCGACAACACCTTCCGCGCCGGCGAGAAGGTGGAACTGGTGGACTTCGACGAGAAGCGCATGCAGTACCTGTACCGGGACGACCGCCTCCACTTCATGGACCTCGAGACCTACGAGCAGATCTCGCTCTCGCCCGAGGAGGTCGGGGAGGCGCGGGACTTCCTCAAGGAGAACACCGAGGTCGAGATCCTCTTCATCGACGGGAGCCCCGTGACGGTGGAGCTGCCGAACTTCATCGAGCTCGCGATCGCCGAGACGGATCCGGGCATCCGCGGCGACACCGCCTCCGGGGGCTCCAAGCCCGCCCGGCTGGAGACGGGCGCGGTCGTCCAGGTGCCGCTCTTCCTCAACGTGGGCGACGTGGTCAAGGTCGACACGCGGAGCGGCGAGTACCTCGGCCGCGTCGCGGCAGCGGGGTAGCGGGATGGCCAGGAGGGCGGGCGCGCAGCGCGGAGCGGCACGGGGGCCCGGCGCCTGGACGCCCCGTGAGCTGGTCGAGCTGGCCGTGCAGCACGACCTGGCGGAGCTCGAGGTGGAGCAGGGCGGCATGCGGATCCGGGTTGTGCGCGAGCGCGGCGGGGCGGCCGGCGAGGCCGCGCCCCGGGCCGTCGCCCCGGCCGCCACGGGCGCGCTGCCCGCCGAGCGCGCGGAGCCCGCCGGCGAGCCCAGCCTCGTGAAGGTCGAGGCGCCGATGGTCGGCACGTTCTACCGGGCGCCGTCCCCGGACGCGGCGCCCTTCGTCACCGAGGGGGACCTGGTCAAGGACGGCCAGGTCCTCTGCATCATCGAGGCGATGAAGCTGATGAACGAGATCGAGTCGAAGGTGGCCGGGCGCATCGCGAAGGTGCTGGTGGAGAACGGCCAGCCCGTGGAGTTCGGCCAGCCGCTGTTCCTGATGGAGCCGCGTCGCTGAGACCGGGCAGCCGGCGCCCGCCCCCCCGGACATGTTCCACAAGATCCTGATCGCCAATCGCGGGGAGATCGCGCTGCGCATCCTCCGGGCGTGTCGGGAGATGGGCATCCGCGCGGTGGTCGCCCACTCGACGGCGGACACGGGCTCCCTGCCCGTGCGGTTGGCCGACGAGAGCATCTGCATCGGCCCGGCGGAGTCCCGGAAGAGCTACCTCAACATCCCCAGCATCATCTCCGCCGCCGCGGTCACCGACAGCGAGGCGATCCACCCCGGCTACGGACTCCTCTCCGAGAACGCCGCGTTCGCCGAGATCTGCCGGGCCTCCGGCATCACGTTCATCGGCCCCTCTCCCGAGGCGATCCGCATCATGGGCGACAAGGCCCAGGCGCGGGAGACGGCCAGGCAGGCCGGCGCGCCGGTGGTGCCGGGCAGCGAGGGCACGCTCCGCGGCCTCGACGAGGCGCAGGCGGTGGCCGACCGCATCGGCTACCCGGTCATGATCAAGGCCGCCGGCGGCGGAGGCGGTCGGGGAATGCGCATCGTGCGCGAGCGCGAGGCCCTGGCCCAGGCCTGGGCCACGTGCCAGTCGGAGGCCACCAAGGCCTTCGCCTCGGGGGAGCTGTACCTCGAGCAGTTCGTGGACGAGGCCCGCCACGTGGAGGTGCAGGTCCTGGGCGATCGGAACGGGATCCGCGTCCACCTGGGCGAGCGCGACTGCTCCGTCCAGCGGCGGCACCAGAAGCTCCTGGAGGAGTCGCCAGCGCCGTCCATCTCGGCCGAGACCCGCGCCGGCCTCTGGAAGGCCGCGCTGGCCGTGGCCAACGCGGTCAACTACGTGTCGGCGGGCACCGTGGAGTTCCTGGTGGACCGGCAGGGGCGCTTCTCCTTCATCGAGATGAACACGCGGATCCAGGTCGAGCACCCGGTCACCGAAATGGTGACGGGCATCGACCTGGTCCAGGAGCAGATCCGCATCGCCGCGGGGGAGCGGCTGGGTTATTCGCAGAACGCCATCCGCCAGGACGGGCACGCCATCGAGTGCCGCGTGAACGCCGAGGATCCGGAGACCTTCGTGCCCTCGCCCGGGCGCCTCACGGCCTGGGTGCCGCCCGGCGGCCCGAAGGTGCGTGTGGACAGCCACATGATGTCCGGCTACACGGTCCCGCCCCACTACGACTCGCTCATCGCCAAGATCATCGTGCACGGTCGGAGCCGCGGCGAGGCCATCGCCCGCATGCAGCGCGCGCTGGGCGAGACCGTGGTGGAAGGCGTCAAGACCACCATCCCGTACCACCTGAAGCTCCTCTCCGACCCGGCGTTCGTCTCCGGCGAATTCACGCTCCCGCGCTTCGAGCAGAGCCTGTAGCCGGTCGTGACGCTTCCGACCCCGCTCTACGTGATCCTCGACCACACGGCGGCCCGCGGGCGCGAGCTGCCCGCCCTCCTCGAGGCCGTCCTGGCCGGGGGATGCCGCGTGATCCAGCTGCGCGAGAAGACCATGGCCATGGCCGAGCTCTACCCGCTGGCGCGCAGGCTGAGGGAGCGCTGCCGCGAGGCCGCAGCGCTCTTCTTCGTCAACGACCGCGCCGATCTCGCGCTGGCCGTCGAGGCCGACGGGTTGCACGTGGGGCAGGAGGATCTGCCGGCCGCATCGGCGCGCCGGGTCCTCCGCCCGGGAATGATCCTGGGCGTGTCGACCCACGACGAGCCCCAGGCACGGCAGGCGCTCGCGGACGGCGCTGACTACATCGCCGTGGGGAGCATCTTCCCCACCGGCACAAAGACCGGCTTTCATCTCGTGGGGACGGACCTGCTGAGGCGGCTCCGGCCCTCCATCCCGGTGCCGCTGGTCGCCATCGGGGGAATCACGGAGGCCAATGTCGGCCAGGTCATGGCCGCCGGCGCCGACGCGGCCGCGGTCATTTCCGCCGTCTGCGGGGTGCCCGATCCCGCCCAGGCGACGGCGCGCTTTCTCGAGATGATCCGCGGCCGCCATCAGGTCCCCGGCCGTCGTTGACCATGACCCAGAAACGGTTATAATGTCGTCGCCTTTAACCCAACCCGCCCTGTTTGGAGGAGGGAACCGATGAGAACCGTACGATTCCGGTATCTGCCCGTCGCGCTCGCCGCCCTGGCGCTGGTGCTCCCGGTCACCTCTCTGACGGATGCCCAGTCCAAGGGCACAATCAAGATCGCCACGCAGAGCCCGCTGTCGGGCGGGCAGGCGGCGCTGGGCGAGGGCATCAAGCTCGCCACCCAGCTGGCCATCGAGAAGCTGAAGGGACCCATCGAGAAGCTCGGCTTCAAGGTGGAGCTGGTCCCCTTCGACGACCAGGCCAAGCCCGATGTGGGGGTCGCGAACGCCGCCAACATCCTCGCCGACAAGGACATCCTCCTGGTGGTGGGCCACCTGAACTCGGGCGTCGCCATCCCGTCCTCCGAGAAGTACAAGGAGGCGCAGCTGGCGATGATCTCCCCCGCGAACACGAATCCGACGATCACCGACCGCAACTACCTGAACGTGAGCCGGGTGTGCGGCCGGGACGACGTCCAGGGCGTGGTGGGCGCCGAGTTCGCCAAGACCACCCTCAAGGCCAAGTCGGCCTACGTGATTCACGACAAGACCGCCTACGGGCAAGGTGTGGCCGAGTTCTTCAAGGCGGACGCGGAGAAGAAGGGGATCAAGGTGCTCGGCTTCGAGGGCACCGAGGAGAAGTCGAACTTCGACCCCATCATCACCCCCATCAAGGCCAAGAACCCGGACCTGATCTACTTCGGCGGGATCTACGACCAGGCGGCGCCCTTCTTCAAGCAGGCGCGTGAGAAGGGCATCAAGTCTCAGTTCATGGGTCCGGACGGGATGGACTCGACGGATCTGGTCAAGATCGGCGGGAAGTCGGTCGTGGGCATGCACTACTCGACGGTAGCGGGTCCCGTCGAGAAGTACCTTGCGGCGAAGGCTTTCAAGACAGAGTACAAGGACAAGTTCAAGAAGGACCCGGAGCCCTTCGCGGCCCAGGCCTATGACTCGGCCGCCATCGGGCTGAAGGCCATCGAGGCCGCCATCAAGGCCAGCGGCGGCAAGGTGCCGAGCCGCGAACAGGTCGCCGTCGCCGTCCGGAAGACGAAGCACACGGGGCTCACGGGGACGGTGGAGTTCGACGAGAAGGGAGACCCGAAGAAGGCTCTCTACTTCGTGCTCCAGGTGGCCTCCGACGACCCGACCAAGTGGGGCGACAACAAGGAAGTGAAGCGGCTGTCCATCGCGGCTCCGCCGCTCAAGAAGAAGCCGTAGCTCCCCGCATGAACCCACAGAGGGGAGGGGCCCGGTAGCGGCCCCTCCCCTCCGTGCTGTTTCGGGGCCCCATGGATTTCGAGCTGCTCATCGGGATCTTCCCGCAGGTCTTCCTCGACGGCCTCATCCTGGGCTTCATGTACGCGCTCATCGCGCTCGGCTACACCATGGTGTACGGGGTGCTGGAGTTCATCAACTTCGCCCACTCGGAGATCTTCGTGGTGGGCGCCTTCGTGGGTGTCGAGATCCTCCTCACGTTCCAGGCCGCCGGGCTGCTCGCCCTCGTCTCGCCCTTCCTCGTGCTGCTGGTGGTGCTGCTGCTCGGGATGCTGGCCAGCGGGCTCCTGGCCGTGACGGTCGAGCGCGTCGCCTATCGGCCGCTCCGCGGCGCCCCGCGGCTGATCCCGCTCATCTCGGCCATCGGCGTGTCGTTCTTCCTCCAGGACGCCGTCCGCCTCGTCGAGAGCGTCTGGCGCAACGCCTTCAACCTCGTCTACCCGACGATGGACACGCTCAACATCCGGTTCAGCCTCACGGAGACCATCGACGTCTCGGTGAAGTCCCTCGTGGTGATCGTGGCCTCGCTCCTCATGCTGTGGGGGCTCCACGCCCTGGTGAACCGGACGAAGATCGGCACGGCCATGCGCGCCGTGGCCGAGGACCAGGCCGCGGCGAGCCTCATGGGCATCAGCGTGAACCGGATCATCTCGCTCACCTTCCTGATCGGCGGCGCCATGGGCGGGGCGGCAGGGGTCCTCTTCGGCGTCCAGTACAGCCTCATCAACCCGTACACGGGCTTCATCCCCGGGCTGAAGGCCTTCACGGCCGCCGTGCTCGGCGGCATCGGCAACATTCCGGGAGCCATGGTGGGCGGGCTGGTCCTCGGGCTCCTGGAGGCCTTCGCGGCCTCCTACCTCTCGCTCCTCACCGGCGGGGCCTTCGGCGCCGAGTACAAGGACATCTTCGCCTTCTCCGTCCTCATCCTGATCCTCATCTTCCGGCCCAAGGGCCTCCTGGGCGAGGTCGTGCGGGAGCGCGCTTGATGGACGAGCGGCAGCCGCAGGCGAGGATGATCAAGGCGCTGCTCGCGCGCCCGCTGCCGGCGGCGATCCTGGCCATCGCGCTGCTGGGCATCACCGCCTACGCGGTCTCGCACTTCCCGCGCTCCATCGTGGCCTTCATGCTCTTCCAGGCCTCGATCCTCTTCCTCTACTTCGCGGCCATGCCCTCCTGGCTCAAGGGCCTGCTCACCGCGGGGACGCTGGGCGTGCTGATGCCGGTGGTGGGCTCCATCAACGGCTACTATCTCGAGATCGCGATCCAGGTGGGCATCTTCGTCGCGCTGGCGCTGGGGCTCAACATCGTGGTGGGGCTGGCGGGGCTGCTGGACCTCGGCTACGTGGCCTTCTTCGCCGTCGGGGCCTACACCTGGGCCATCTTCGGCTCGCCCCAGGCCAACCAGATCTTCGGCGGCGACGCCTTCCCGCTGCCACCCGCCTGGTTCTTCCTCTTCCTCCTGCTGGGCGTCGGGGTGGCGGCCGGCGCCGGGATTCTCCTCGGCCTGCCGGTGCTGAGACTGCACGGCGACTACCTCGCCATCGTCACGCTGGGCTTCGGTGAGGTGATCCGCGTCCTCGCCAACAACCTCGACAAGCCCATCAACTTCACCAACGGGCCCAAGGGCATCACGCCCATCTCGCGGCCGCCCATCTTCTTCGAGCCCGTGCTGCGCGCCGTCGGGGTGGACCCCAACCCGAACGTGGTCTACCCGCTCTACCTCTACTTCCTCGTGCTCCTGATCGTGGGCGTCACCATCCTCGTGAACCGGCGCGTGGAGGACTCGCATGTGGGCCGGGCCTGGGAGGCCATCCGCGAGGACCAGACCGCCGCCCAGGCCATGGGCGTCCCGCTGGTGCGTATGAAGCTCATGGCCTTCGCCTGTGGCGCGTCCTTCGCCGGGGCGGTGGGCGTCCTCTTCTCCGCCAAGCAGGTGTTCATCAACCCCGAGTCCTTCACCTTCATGGAGTCCATCGGGGTTCTGGCCATGGTGATCCTGGGCGGCATGGGCTCCATCCCCGGCGCCATCCTCGGGGCCACGGTCGTGACGGTACTCAACCTGCAGGTGCTGAAGGGCCTGTCCCTCTGGCTCAACGAGCTCCGCAACGCCGGGGTGACCATCTTCGGCTGGAGCCTCGCCAACCTGCCGACGCAGCTCGAGCCCGCCAAGTACGAGCGCATGGTCTTCGGCCTCATCCTGGTCCTGATGATGGTCTTCCGTCCTCAGGGCATCCTGCCGGTGCAGCGCCGGCACCGCGAGCTGCACGACGGCGCGGCCCTCCCCGAGCGCTGACATGGCGGCCATCCTCGAGGCCAGGGGCGTCACCAAGCGGTTCGGCGGGCTCACGGCGCTGGACTCGCTGGACTTCGAGATCGAGGAGGGGCACATCGCCTCCATCATCGGTCCCAACGGGGCCGGCAAGACCACCTTCTTCAACGTCTTCACCGGGATCTACATCCCCGAGGAGGGAATGGTGACCTTCCGGGGCAGGCCCGTCCTCGGCCGCCGGCCCGACCAGATCGCCGCGCTCGGGATCTGCCGCACCTTCCAGAGCATCCGGCTCTTCGCCAACATGACGGTGGCCGAGAACGTGCTGGTGGGAATGCACAGCCGCGTGCCGCTCACGCTGTGGGACGTGCTGGCGCGGGGCGGGCGCTGGAAGCGGGAGGAGACGGCACTCTGGCGCCGGGCGGCCGAGCTCCTGAGCCTCGTGGGGCTCCGGGGCAAGGCGAACGAGCTGGCGCGCAGCCTGCCCTACGGCGACCAGCGCCGACTCGAGATCGGTCGCGCGCTGGCCTCACGGCCGGCGCTCCTCCTGCTCGACGAGCCCACGGCAGGCATGACCCAGGGTGAGGCGCGCACCCTCATGGATCTCCTGCGCCGCCTGATCCGGGAGCTGGCGCTCACGATCCTTCTGATCGAGCACAACATGCGGGTCGTGATGGAGGTCTCGGACCGCGTCACGGTGCTGGACTACGGGCAGAAGATCGCCGAGGGCCGCGCCGCCGAGATCCAGCGGGACCCGCGCGTCGTGGAGGCCTACCTGGGCCGGAAGAAGCCCGGGCTCGCCGCGGGGGGCGCCCTTGGCTGAGGCCCCGATGCTCGATGTCCGCGACCTGCACGTCTACTACGGGGAGATCCACGCGCTCAAGGGGGTCTCCTTCCGGGTGGCGCAGGGCGAGATCGTCCCCCTCCTCGGCAACAACGGAGCCGGCAAGACCACGACCCTCAGGGCCCTCTCCGGGCTCCTCACGCCCCGCCGGGGGGTGATGCTCCTCGACGGCGCCTCGCTCGTGGGCGCCCCGCCGCACGGCATCGTGGTCAGGGGCATCACGCATGTGCCGGAGGGGCGGCGCATCTTCAATCGCCTGACGGTGCTCGAGAACCTCCAGATGGGCGCCTACACGCGCTCCGACGGACGGGAAGCGGAGGACATGGAGCGGGTCTTCGACATCTTCCCGCGGCTCAAGGAGCGGCGCAGCCAGGTGGCGGGCACGCTCTCCGGCGGCGAGCAGCAGATGCTGGCGATCGGCCGGGCGCTCATGGCCAGGCCCCGCCTGCTCCTCCTGGACGAGCCGTCCATGGGGCTGGCGCCGGTGCTCGTCGAGCAGATCTTCGAGACGGTGCAGGCCATCAACCAGCAGGGGGTCACCATCCTCCTCGTGGAGCAGAACGCGGCGATGGCGCTGTCCATCGCCGGGCGCGGTTACGTGCTGGAGACGGGGGAGATCGCGCTCGCGGGCCCGGCAGCCGAGCTGGCCGGCAACCCCGAGGTCCGCCGCGCCTACCTCGGCGAGGCCTGACGCGGTCAGTGGCCTCAGGAGTTGACAGGTCATCCCGAAGAGACCATCATGGTCACGTGAAGGCCATCGGCGTCGCCAAGCTGAAGGCGAATCTGAGCCGCTACCTGAGTCAGGTCAAGCACGGGCAGGAAGTGGTGGTCACGGAGCGGGGCCTGCCTGTAGCCATGATCGTCCCGCTGCGAAGTTCGGAGGGGGCCGAGTCGCGCCGCGAGCGACTGGCCCGGGCCGGCGTGTTGCAGCTCGGTACCGGACGCCTCCGCCCCTCGCTCCTCAAGCCCCCGAGAGGGCCCCGCGTGGGCGACAGCGTGCTCGAAGCGCTTCTCGAGGAACGCCGCCAGGAACGCTGATGTTCTGGGACAGCTCCGCGGTCGTCCCGACGCTTCTCCCGGCCGCCCGGTCTGCCGTGGCGGCCGCGCTGCTCCGATCGGATTCCCACTTCGCGCTCTGGTGGGCCAGCCCCGTCGAGTGCCAGTCCGCGCTCTACCGTCGCCATCGCGAAGGGATCCTCTCTCCGGCGAATCTGGAGCAGGCACTCCTGCGACTCCGGGGCGTCGTCGAGGCCGCCGACGTTGTCGGGCCGACTGATCGCCTGCGCGAGCGCGCCGGCCGCGTGTTGGCCGCCCATCCCCTGCGGGCCGGCGATGCGCTGCAGCTCGCGGCCGCCCTCGCCTGGTGCGCCGAAGATCCACAAGGCGAGACATTCGTCTGCCTCGACGACCGCCTCAGGGAGGCGGCCCGCCGCGAGGGGTTCGCCGTCCTACCCACTTGATCTCCGAGAACCCCCACCTTCCCGGAGTATCGACCAAGGGAGAAGAGCCACGTGATGACGCAGGGACTGACCTTCGAGGAGCACGCGGTCGGCGCGACGTACCAGACGCTGGCGCGCACGGTGTCCGAGGCCGACATCTGCGCCTTCGTCAACCTGTGCGGCTTCACCGAGCCGCTCTTCTACGACATGGAGTACGTGGCGCGGGAGTCCGTGTTCAGGGGCCGCCTGGCTCCCGGCGCCTTCACCTTCGCGCTGGCCGAGGGCCTCATCATACAGACCGGCCTCATCCACGGCACGGGGATGGCCTACCTCGGCGGGGAGATCCGCATCGCGGGGCCGGTGCTGGCCGGGGACACGCTCCACGTCTCCGTGACGGTGGCCGACAAGCGGGAGACGAAGAAGCCCGACCGCGGCATCGTGACCTACAGCCATCGGGTCACGAACCAGCGCGGCGAGGTCGTCCTCGAGGCCGAGATCAAGCGGATGATCAGGCGGCGCAGCGCCCGGGGCTGATGCTCGTCCTCACGCGCCGGGACCTGGAGCGGCTCCTCTCCCCTGCCGACGTGATCCGGGCCGTCGAGGGCGCGTTCCGCGAGCGCGCGGCCGGCCGGGTCCAGGTTCTCCCCCGCGCGGCCCTGCCCATGGCGCGGGGCGGGGTCTTCCTCTCGATGGTGTCGGCCCTCCCGCGGCGGCGCGCGCTCGGCGCCAAGCTCGTGACCGTGGTGCCGCAGAACCGGGGGCGGGGCCTGCCGACCATCCACGCCTGGTACCTCCTCGCCGATCCGGACACCGGCGGCCCGCTGGCGCTGATGGAGGCGGCCTTCCTCACCGCGATCCGAACGGGCGCCACCTCAGCGCTCGCCGCGCGGCTGCTCGCCCCTCGCCAGGTCCGGACGGTCGTCTGCTTCGGCGCCGGCGTCCAGGCGGCCTTCCAGCTCCGCTGCCTTCAGCTCGTGCGGCCCTTCGAGCGCGTCCTCGTCGTCGGGCGCCGCCCGGAGCGGGCCCGCGCCTTCGCCGGGCGCATGCGTGAGAGGCTCGCCATCGACGTGCGGGTCGTGGGCGATCGGACGGCCGCGGTCGGCGAGGCCCAGCTGATCACCTGCGCCACGACCTCGGCGAGACCCGTCTTCGCCGGGCGCGACGTGCAGCCCGGCACGCACGTGGATGCCGTCGGCTCCTTCAGACCCTCCACCAGGGAGGTGGACACGGCGCTCGTCCAGCGGGCCCGCGTCGTGGTGGACACCTACGAAGGGGCGCGGGAGGAGGCGGGCGACCTGCTCATTCCCCTGCGGGCCGGCGCGATCAGCCGCCGCCACGTCCGTGCGGAGCTCGCCGAGCTGGTGTCGGGCCGGCGCCGCGGACGCCTCGGGCCGGAGGACATCACGCTGTTCAAGTCCGTCGGGTGGGCCGGCGAGGATGCGGTGACGGCGCGGCTCGCTTATGATCGGGCCGTGGCGGCACGGGTGGGGACGGAGGTGGCGCTCTGAGGCCGCGCGGACAGGCCGGGAGGGGCCCGCGCCCGGCCCCGGCGCCACGGGGAAGCGCGTGACCGTGGGCCGGACCGCGGAGGCCGTGATCATCGGAGGGGGCGTCACCGGCGTCTCCACGGCCTTTCAGCTGGCCAGCCGCGGCCTCCGCCGGGTCGTGGTTCTCGAGCGCAAGTTCCTGGCCGCCGGCGGCACCGGCCGCTCGGTGGGCATCGTCCGCCAGCTCTACCCCACGCGCGAGACCACCGAGATGGTCCTGCGTTCGCTGGCGGTGTTCCAGGACTTCGGCGAACGGGTCGGCGGCGAGGCGGGCTACGTGCCGTGCGGGGTGCTCATCGGCGTGTCGCCTGCGATGCGTCCGACGCTCGAGAAGACGCTCGCGCTCCAGACCACCCTCGGCGTCCAGGCCGAGATCCTCGATCCGGAAGACCTCCCGCGCATCGAGCCCCGCATCGATCCCTCCGGGCTCGGGGCGATCCTCCACGAGCCGGCGTCCGGATACGGCGATCCGGCCTCCGTCACCGCCGGCTACGCCGAGGGGGCCCGGCGGCGCGGCGTCAGCATAGAGCAGGGGGTCGAGGTGGTGTCCATCCATCGGGCGGGTGACCGCGTGACGGCAGTCGGGACGGCGGCCGGCGAGAGGATCGAGGCCCCGGTGGTGGTCGACGCGGCAGGTCTCTGGTCCCCCCGGGTCGCCCGGCTCGCCGGAGTCGAGCTGCCCATCGTGATCGGGCGGCACCCGGTGTTCGCCATCGAGCGCGATCCCGCCTTCGGGCCGTCCCACGCGGTGTACCTGGACCTGGCGGGGGGCACCTATGTCCGGCCCGAGACCGGCGCGCTCACGCTCACGGGCTCGCTCACCGACGACGAGACCCGGCACCCCATGGACCCCGAGCTCCTCGGCGCGGAGGTGGGCTTCGACGAGGCGAGCGAGGCGCTGGCCCGGACAGCGCGGGCCATCCCGCGGCTGGCCGACTCCCGCCTGAGCGCCGGCTACGCGGGCGCCTTCGACATCACCCCCGACTGGATGCCGATCCTGGACGAGTCCCCCCTCCGGGGTTTCTTCGTCGCCGCCGGCATGTCGGGCCATGGCTTCAAGCTCGCGCCGGCCGTGGGCGAGATGATGGCGGCCCTCATCACGGGCGGCCCGCCTCCGGTCAGTCTCGCTCCCTTCAGACTCGACCGCTTCGCCTCCTCCTCCCGCGCCGGGACCTTCGTGTCCTCCTACCTCGGGTGATGCCGGCACCCGCAGCCGACCCGCGACAGCTCCCCGCGTGGCGCCCGACCCCGGTCGCGCGCGCCCTCCTCCTGGCGCTGGCGGGGGCTCTCCTCCTGACGGAGATCCGGATCGCCGGACTCACCGACACCGGCTACGAGATCCTCTACGGCCGACACGGGTGGGCGCCAGGCGAGATCGCCTTCATGCTCCACTACCTCCTCTTCGGGATTCCCGCCGTCGCCCTCCTGGGCGCAGCGTTCGCGCTGGGCCTGGGGGACCGCCTCTCCGCGAGCTTCGACCGCCTGGCGGCGCTGCCCTCCCGGACCGCGTGGCGCCTGGCCGGGGGAGGCGCGGCCGCGGCCTTCCTGCTCATCGCCCTCGTCCGCCTCGGCATATTCCGGGACACGGCCATCACCGACGACGAGAACGTGTATGCATTCATGGCCCGCGTCTTCGCCTCCGGGCGCCTCTTCCTGCCGTCACTTCCCGCGCCGGTGCGGCCCTTCTTCGACAACCAGTTCATCGTGAACGACGGCAAGTGGTACGGCATCTACTTTCCGGGGTACCCGGCCGCGCTGGCCCTCGGCGAGTGGCTCCACGCGACCCGCTGGGTGCCGGGGCTCTCGGCGGCCCTCACGGTGCCGCTCACCTTCGCCGTCGGGCGGCGCGCCTTCGGCCAGCGGGCCGCGCTCCTGGCGCTGCCGCTCCTCGTGCTCTCGCCATTCTTCGTCTTCTCCTCCGCCACCCTGCTGGCGCACGCCTGGGCGGGGCTGCTCTTCATGGGCTTCGTCTACGCGGCGCTCCGGATCGCGGAGGCCCCGGGCGCCGTCGGCTGGTGGCCTCTCGCAGCGCTCGCGCTTGGCTGGGCCGCACTCACCCGTCCGCTCTCGGCCGCCGCCTTCGCACTGCCGTGGCTCTGCTGGCTGGGCTGGCGTCTCTGGCACGACCGCTCCGGGCGGATGGGCGCCGGCGCCATCGTCTTCTGCCTCGGGGGCGTGCTCACGCTGGGGCTCTTGTGCGGCTACAACCTGGCCCTCTCCGGGTCTCCGCTCGTGACCGGCTATCAGACCTTCGCGCGCATCAACAACTTCACCTTCACGGCCGGCGCCCTCGCCGCGCCGCCGCCCCTGCCGACTCTCCACGAGCTGGGCTACACCCTGGCCCGGCTCAACTTCTGGCTTCTGGGCTGGCCCGTGTCGCTGGCGCTCCTGCCGTTCTTCCGCCGCACGACCGAGGGCGTCCTGCTGGCCCTCGGGACGGCGGCGGTGCTCCTCGCCTACGCGGTCAGCGCCGTGCCCAGCATCAACGTGGTGGGGCCCGTCCACTACGCCGAGCTGGCGCCGCCGCTCGTCCTCCTCGGCGCGAGCGGGCTCGAGCGCGTCGTGGAGCGAGCCCGTGCCACAGCGCCGGCGCCGCGCCGCGAGCGGCTCCTCCTCGGCCTCCCGCTCGGCGCGACACTCGTCATGCTCGTGACCTTCGTGCCCATCTACGGTGCCTCCCTCCGGGCCATGGCCGACGTGGCGCGAGCGCCGTATGTTCTCGTGGAGGAGCGCGGCCTCGACCGGGCCGTGGTCTTCGTCCACAGCCTGCCCGCCCTGCACCGGCGCCCCTTCGCCTGGGTGTACACTCACCGGAACAGCCGTCCCGGCCTCCAGGACCGGATCCTCTTCGTGCGCTACCTCGGAGCGGAAAAGAACAAGGAGCTCATGCGCTACCTGCCGGACCGCAAGCCCTACGCCATGGGGCTGCGCGGCAGCGATCTCCTGCTCGTTCCGGTGGAGCCATAGCGCGGTGACGCGTGCGTGACATGACGAGCCCCCGGCCGATCGAGCTGGGCGACGAGGAGCGCAAGGGGGTCGAGGAGGCGAAGCGCCTCGTCAAGGAGGCGGAGTTCGGCGCCCGCGAGCTCGCGGGCTGGTCCTTCTGGTTCTCCGGGGCGCTGGCGCTGGCGCTGACGGGCTTCCAGCTCTGGACGGCCGCCTTCGGGACGCTTCCGGGGGTGCTGCAGCGCTCGGTGCATCTCGCCTTCACGCTGGCGCTGGCCTTCCTCTTCTACCCCATGATGAAGTCGGCGCGGCAGCGCCGATTGCCGTGGTACGACCTGGCGCTGGCGGCGCTCGGCGCCTACGCCGCGCTCTACGTGACGCTGAACCACGCGGCCCTGATCGATCGGGTCGGGGCGCCCATGGCCATGGACACGGTCATGGGCGTGATCCTCCTGGCGCTGGTGCTCGAGGCCACGCGGCGCGCCGTCGGGCTGTGGCTGCCGGCCATCACCGTGCTCTTCGTCTGCTACGCCTTCCTCGGGCCGTGGATGCCCGAGCTCTTCTCCCACCGCGGCTACACGCTCCGCCGCGTGATCGGCCACCTCTACCTGACGACGGAGGGGATCTTCGGGATCCCCCTGGGGGTGTCCTCCACCTTCGTCTTCGCCTTCGTCCTCTTCGGCGCCATCCTCGAGCGCACGGGCGCCGGAGAATACCTCATCCGGATCGCCTTCTCGCTGGTCGGCCACACGCGCGGAGGTCCGGCCAAGGTGTCCGTGGTGGCCTCGGCCTTCATGGGCACGATCACCGGATCCTCCATCGCCAACACGGCCACCATCGGCTCCATGACCATCCCGCTCATGAAGCGCGTGGGCTTTTCCGCCGAGGTGGCCGGAGGCATCGAGACGGCGGCGGGGGGCAACGGCCAGCTCATGCCGCCCGTGATGGGCGCGGCGGCCTTCGTGATGGCCGAGTGGCTGCGCATCCCGTACCTCGAGATCGCGAAGGCGGCGGCGCTGCCGGCCATCATCGACCAGCTCGCGCTCCTGGGCGCCGTCCACCTGCTGGCCCTCAAGCACGGCATCCGCGGCATCCCGCGCGCGGACCTTCCCCGCTTCTGGTCCACCTTCATCTCGGGCCTCCACTACCTCGTGCCGGTGGCCGTGCTGCTCTACTACCTCATCGCCAAGGAGTACACGCCGCTCACCTCGGCCGTCTACGCGATTCTCGGGGCCATCGTCATGTTCGTTCTCACGAGCGCGGTCCAGGCGAGCCGCGGGCGCCCCATCATCCCCGGCCAGGAGCCGCTGCCAGGGGTCCCCGCTGCCCTGGTGGAGACCGCGCTCCGGCTCATCCAGGCCTTCTACTTCGGCGCGCGGAATATGGCCTCCGTGGCGGTGACGTGCGCGTGCGCGGGCGTCATCGTCGGGATCGTGAGCCTCACGGGCGTGGGCCTCAACCTCTCCTCGATCGTGGTGGACCTGTCGGCGGGGAGCCTCTACCTGGGCCTCTTCCTGACCATGATCGCCTCGCTCGTCCTGGGCATGGGCGTGCCCACGACGCCCACCTACATCATCATGGCGACGCTGACGGCGCCGGCCCTGGTGGCGGTGGGCCGGGCCAGCGGGCTGGAGATCCCGATCATCGCCGTCCACCTCTTCGTCTTCTACTTCGGCATCCTGGCCGACGACACCCCCCCCGTGGGACTCGCCGCCTACGCCGCCGCCGGCATCGCCCGCGCCGACCCCATCAGGACCGGGTGGCGCGCCTTCTCGCTGGACATGCGGACCTTCCTCCTGCCCTACATGTTCATCACGGCGCCGGCCATGCTCCTGATCAACACCACCGTCCTCGAGGCCGCGTGGATCTTCGTGACCGCCTCCGTGGGCATGTACGCGCTGGCCGCGGCCATGCAGGGCTACCTCATCACCGAGGCCCGCTGGTGGGAGCGTGGGGTGCTCTTCCTCTGCGCGATCGGCCTCGTGCACCCGGGCCTGTACACCGACGCGGTGGGCGCCGCCGGCTTCGCCCTGGTCTATGCGGCGCAGCGCCGGCGCGCGCCTGGGGCACCGCTGCTCTAGCGGGGAGCCGGAGCCGCGCGCTTGGGTTGCCCGTACTGAGAGGCGTCAAACCGCGGGCCCCGCGCGGTCGGCGGCGGCTCCCTGAGCGCGTCCAGCGCCTTCCGGGCCTCGGCGGCCTCTGCGAAGGGCCGTGCCGCCAGCGCGGCCTCGAGCTCGCGCCGGGCCTCCTCGGTCTTGCCCTGACGGGCGTAGGATGCGGATGAAGTGGCGCCGCCGCGACAGGGTGGTGCGCAGCGTACTGGTCGCCGGGCTGGGGATGTGCACGACCGGCCGGTAGAATCCCCGGCGGACTCCTTCGCACAGCTACCGCGGACCATACCGCGGTGAGGGGGAGGACAGCCCCTCCGTCTTCATCGATACGGTTTGGTGGACACCTATCCTCTGAGAGAGGAAGTGGGGGATGCGACGGGACAGAGGCTGGACCCGCCTGCTGGCCGTCGGTGAGGCGCTGCTCGTCAGCGCGATCTGGGCATCCTCCTTCGTCATCATCAAGGTCGGGTTGGCCCACATGCCCCCGCTGACCCTGGCGGGCTTCCGCTATTTCGCCGCCTTCCTGCTGCTCCTCCCGGCGATGGCCCTGAACGGCGGGCTCACGCGAAACCCCGCCCCCGGCCACTGGTGTCGGCTGTTCCTGATGGGGCTCTGCGCCTACCCTTTGAGTAACGGTGCGCTCTTCTGGGGGCTCCAGTACGTGCCGGCGACCACTGGCGCCTTCCTGTTCAGCCTGCTCCCGCTGCCGGGCTTGTTCCTCGCTCTGGTCTGGCTGCGCGAGGTTCCCACTCGGCTGCAGGTGGTCGGACTCGCCGTTACCCTGGCAGGCAGTGCCCTCTTCTTCTCGCCGGGCCTGAGCGCGGGGGATCCGGTGGTGCTGGCGGTGATCAGCCTCGGCGTCCTGGCGTTCGCCGTTTTCGTCGTCCTCAGCCGCGCGGTTGCTCGGGCGGGGCACGTGCCCACGGTGCCCTTGACGGCCCTGCCGCTGGGATTTGGAGGGGGCCTGCTCCTTCTGGTCGCCCTGCCGCTGGAGCGACCGGCATCGCCGTCTCTCGAAGGCTGGGGGGCCGTCCTCTGGCTGGCGGTGGTCAATACCGCTCTCGCCTACGTCCTCTACAACCATTGCATCCGGATCCTCACCGCCCTGGAGTCGAACGTGCTGCTGAGCCTCTCTCCGCTGGGGACGGCGCTGCTGGCGAGCCTCTTCCTGGGGGAACAGCTGGCGGCGCTAGAGGTGATCGGCCTGGTGGTCACCGTCCTGGGAGTCCTGCTGGTGCAGTGGAAATCCGCGCCGCCTCCGCCTTCCTCACAGGCGGCGGACTCTTCCGCAAGCGGCCCCTCTGGCCGTATCTCGCCGACGGAATCGAGACTGTAGCCCCGATTCATACCGTCGCGCCGCCTCGCGCCCACGGCCGCCCCGCGGCGAACGTGCTGCGGTACCGCTGTGATGCCGTCAAGCCCCTGGGTAAGTCCGGGCGAGCTCAGTGGAACGGTGACCGACCAGGGGGCTCTCGATGGCCGGCGCGGAGTTCGTGATCGTCCGCCTGAGACGGGTGATCGTTCGTCGATTGACGGTAGTCAACGCAAACGCCGTTCTCGGCCACTCTCGGGCGCGGCGAGCGGCCGTGCCCGCTGGGAGGGAGATGGAGATCACGGTCACGTATGAGAGAGCAAGATCGGCTCACGCGTCCCGCGTTGTGCGCGGTAGACTCGACCCCATGCGTGGCGCGACGACGCGGCGGATGCAGCTCTTCGCGCGGATCCTGCTCGCGGGGACGCTGGTCGGGGTTGCCTTTGGCGGGCTCATCAACCTCGCCGTCGGCCGAAGCGGGCTCACCGGGAGCCTCGCGGGAGCGGTCAACGGCGCCACGATCACGATCGTGATCGGCTCGATCGAGATCCTTTGGTTGCCCAGCCGACGGGGTCTTGCCCTCCAGCAGGCTCCGTTCCTTGTGACGTTCGGCGTGAAATGGCTCCTCTACGGGACGGTGATCACGGCCGTCAATGTCGTCGCCTGGGGCGAGCGGGTGCTCGGTGTGCTCGTTGACGCGCCGCTGCCACCGAGCTCGCTGACGCAGCTGTCCGTCGTGTTCTCGTTCGTGGTGACCTTCGGCTTCCTGTTCGTCCTCGAGGTCAGCACCCTGGTCGGGCGTCGCACATTGCGCAACATCGTGCTCGGGCGCTATCACCGGCCGCGAGCCGAGGAGCGATTCTTCCTCTTCGTCGACATCGCGGGCTCGACGGCGCTTGCCGAGCGGATCGGCCCGGCCGCCGTCCACCGCTTTCTGAACCGCGTGTTCCGCCTCGTCTCGGATCCCATCGACGACTACGGCGGCGAGATCTACCAGTATGTCGGCGACGAGATGGTGGTGACGTGGACGGTCGCCGAGGGGCGGGACGACGCGCGTCCGATCGCCTGTCTCTGCGCGATCCGGACGGCGCTCGACGAGGCGGCGCCGAAGTTCGAGCGTGAGTTCGGGGTCGCGGTGGGCATCCGGGCCGCGCTCCACGCCGGGCCGGTCATCAGCGGCGAAGTCGGCGGCAGCAAGCGCGACATCGTCTTCCACGGCGACGTGATGAATACGGCCGCCCGCCTCGAGCAGGCAACCCGCGACCTCGATCGGCGCTTCCTCGTCTCGGCCGACGCCCTCAGCCGTCTCGCGGGCACGGAGCGATACGCGTTCGAGGCGCTCGGGCCCCAGGCGCTGCGCGGCCGCGCAGCGCCCGTCGAGATCTACGCCTGCGCGGAGGGAACGGATATGTCGAAGACCGAGAAGTTCGAGATCAGTAAGACCGAGGCCGAGTGGCGGACGGTGCTGACTCCCGAGCAGTTCCGTGTCCTGCGCGAGCAAGGGACGGAGCCTGCCGGCTCGAGCCCGCTCGACAAGGAACACGGCCGGGGCACGTTCGTCTGTGCCGCCTGCGATCTGCCTCTCTTTGCGTCGGACACGAAGTACGACAGCCGGACGGGGTGGCCCAGCTTCTGGGCGCCGATCGAGGGGGCCGTCCGGAACTCCGTGGACCGAAGCTTCTTCACCGTGCGCACCGAGGTGCATTGCCGCCGCGGCGGGGGGCATCTGGGCCACGTCTTCGAGGACGGGCCCGAGCCGACGGGCCTTCGGTATTGCATGAACGGCGTCGCCCTCGAGTTCCGGCGCGGCTGAGGCCCAAACGTCCAGAGAATGCCGGCCAGACGGCGGGCCGGCGCGCCGCCGGCGACGTGCTTGCCCCGGCGCGCGGCGATGCGCAGGGCCCAGGTCCAGAGCGCCTCGGCCGCGGGCGGCCGGCGGGCGCGACCGCGGCACGCGGGGACCCTGGACGGCGAGGTGCTCGACCGTCGCGTCGGAGGACGCGGGGAGGTGACGCTGCATGACTGCGCGTGACGCGACCGCCGAGGTGTTCCGGACGGCAGCCGACCTGTTCCGGGGCCGCGTGGGTCTTCGTGACCGCCTCCGCGGGCATGTACGCGCTGGCCGCGCACATGCAGGGCTACCTGATCTCCGCGGCCCCCCTGCTGTTGCGCCCGGCGGCGGATGCCGGTCCTGGTGACCGTGCCCCCGCTCACCGCCCCAGGAAGCGCGGCTTGCGCTTCTCGGCGAACGCCTTCGGTCCCTCGACCGCATCCAGGGTGCCGCGCAGCGACGCCGATAGCATGTCCTCCATCCGCAGCCCCTCCGCCAGCGGCAGGCTGAGCCCGCGCAGGATCGCCTCCTTGGCGGCCCTCAGCGCGAGCGGCCCGCGCTCGCAGAGCGTCTGCGCCCACGCCATCGCCGCCGGCATCACCTGGGAGGGCTCCACCACCTTGTTGACGAGCCCGATGCGGAGCGCCTCCTGGGCGTCGATCGGCTCGGCCAGCAGGGTCAGCTCCATGGCCTTCGCGAGCGGGACGGCTCGCGGCAGCCGCTGCGTCCCCCCGCCGCCGGGGATGATCGCCCAGCGCAC